>JAEUAC010000385.1 GCA_019695455.1 Methylorubrum extorquens
TCGGTGAACCCGGAATCGCTGATCCGGTTCTCGCTGCTCTCGGCCCTTTCGACCCAGAACGAGAACCCGGAGACGGCCTCCAAGCCTTTCTCGAAGAACCGCGACGGCTTCGTCATGGGCGAGGGCGCGGCCGCGCTCGTGCTCGAGAGCGCCGCCTCCGCCCGGGCCCGCGGCGCCGCCATCCTGGGCTACGTGCTCGGCTGCGGCGAGAAGGGCGACGGCTTCCACCGCACGCGCTCCAGCCCCGACGGCGCGCCGATCGTCGCCGCCATCCGGGGCGCGCTCGACGATGCGGGTCTCGGGCCGGAGACGGTCGACTACGTGAACGCGCACGGGACGGGCACGCCCGAGAACGACCGCATGGAGGCGCTCGGCCTCTCGGCCGTGCTGGGCGCGCGCGCCGGCACCGTGCCGGTCTCGTCGAACAAGTCGATGATCGGCCACACGCTGACGGCGGCGGGCGCGATCGAGGCCGCGGTCTCGCTCCTCACGATCCGCAACGGACGCCTGCCCCCGACGATCAACTACGCGGTGCCGGACCCGGCGATCCCGCTCGACGTGGTGCCGAACGTCGCGCGCGACGCGGACGTGCGCGTGGTCCTGTCGAACTCCTTCGGCTTCGGCGGCCAGAACACCTGCCTTCTCCTGGCGGCGGATCCGGCATGAGCGGCCGCGTGCTCGTGACGGGCGGCGGACGCGGACTCGGCGCCGCCATCGTCGAGGCCTTGGCCGCGGCCGGGCACGACGTCCATTTCACCTACCGCACGGCCGAGGCGGAGGCCGAGGCGCTGCTGGCCCGCCTCGCCGCCGCCCATCCGGGCGCGAGCGTCACGGCCGCACGGCTCGACCTCGCCGACCGGGCCGCGCTGGAGCGCTTCGCCGAGACGCTCGAGGACGGCCCCTGGTTCGGCCTCGTGCACAATGCCGGCCTCTCCTACGACACGCTGGCCGCGACCCTCGACGTCGAGCGGGCGGAAGCCGTCATGGCCGTGAACCTCTGGTCGCTGGCCCGGATCGCCAAGGCGATGCTGCGGCCCATGCTGCGCGCCCGTGCGGGACGGATCGTGGCGATCGGCTCCGTCGCGGGCCTGCGGGGGAACGCCGGCAACGCCGCCTACGCGGCCTCCAAGGGGGCCCTGCACGCCTATTGCCGCACCCTCGCGATCGAGAGCGCGAAGCGGGGCGTGACCGTGAACGTGATCGCGCCGGGCTTCGTCGACACCGACATGATGGCCGGCTACGGCGCCCACCGGGCCGGCATGGAGAAGCAGATCCCCCTCGGCCGCTTCGCCCGGCCGGACGAGGTCGCGGCGCTCGCCGCCTTCCTGGTCGGCCCGGGCGGGACCTACGTCACGGGCGCCGTCCTGCCCGTGGACGGTGGACTGACGGCGATGCTAGGGGTGCACCGGTAGGGGCGAGACTGGTCGGCAGGGCCGCATCGGATCGCGCCGGCGCAACGCGGGGGATCAGATGTCGGCCGCCCTGACGGTGCGCGTGGACGAGGCGATGCTCGCCCGCCTGGACGCGGCGGCGACCGAGCGGGGCACGACGCGCGACGTCCTCGTCCGGGCGGCCCTCCAGGACCATCTGGCGTCCACGGGCCCGACGGAGTTCGCGGATCGGCAACTCGCCCTGATCGACGAAGGCCTGGCAGCCGCTGATCGTGGAGAGTTCGCGTCGACCGAAGACGTGGAGGCCGTCTTCTCGAAGCACCGCGCGTGAAGGTCACGTGGACGGTCGCCGCCCTGCGCCAGCTCCGATCGATCGAAGCCTCTATCGGTCACCATGATCCGGCCGCGGCGTCTCGCGTCGTGACCCGGATCGAGCGAGGCGTGACGCGCCTCGGCAGGATGCCGCTGCTCGGACGGCCCGTCCGGGCGCGGGACGTGCGGGCGCTGGTGATATCTGGCACGCGCTACACGGTGGCCTACGCGCTGCGCGTCGTCGTGGTCCTCATCCTGGCCCTGTTGCACGAGCGGCAACAGCGGCCCACTTCGTTCTCTCCGGGTTGACCATGCAAGCTCTCCAGTTGTTCGGCGACCGCGACCTGCGGCTGGTCGACCTGCCCCCTCCCCCGCCGCCGGGGCCCGGCGAGGCGCAGGTGCGCGTGCGGGCCGTCGGCCTGAACCATATCGACGTCTGGGGGCTGCGCGGCATGGCCTTCGCCCGGCGCAAGCTGCCGGTCGTCGTCGGCGCGGAGGGCGCGGGCGAGATCGCGGCCCTCGGCGACGGCGTGACGGGCCTCGCGCCGGGCGACCGCGTCGCGCCCTACGGCGCCCTCACGTGCGGGTGCTGCCGGGCCTGCCGCGACGGCCGGGACAACCTCTGCGAGGACGTGGGCGGCGTGCTCGGCTTCCATGTCGACGGGTTCGCGCGCGAATTCGTCAACCTCCCGGCCCGGCTGCTCGTGCCGATTCCCGACGGCGTCTCGTTCGAGGACGCCGCCTGCGCGCCCGTCGCGTTCGGGACCGTGCAGCACATGCTGTTCGACAACGCGGGCCTGATGCCCGGGGAGACGATCCTCGTCCATGCGGGCGGATCCGGCATCGGCACGGCCGCGATCCTGATGGCGAAGGCGATCGGCTGCCGCGTCATCACGACGGTCGGCGACGACGCGAAGGCCGCGCGCGCGGCGGCGCTCGGGGCGGATCACGTCATCAACTACCGGACGGAGCGCTTCGAGGGGGAGGCGCGCCGGCTCACGAAGCGCAAGGGCGTCGACGTCGTCTTCGAGCACGTGGGGGCCGAGACCTGGGCCGGCTCGCTCCTCTGCCTGAAGCGGGGCGGCCGCCTCGTGACCTGCGGCTCGACGTCGGGCGTCTCGGCCTCCATCAACCTCATGCAGCTCTTCCAGCAGCAATACCGGATCACGGGTTCGTTCGGCTGCCGGCTCGCCAACATCCGCGACGCGCTCGCCAAGATGGCGGGCGGCCTGCGGCCCGTGATCGACGAGATCGTGCCGCTCGCCGAGTTCGAGCGCGGCCTCGGCAAGCTCGAGCACCGGCAGGTCTTCGGCAAGGTGATCGCCCGGATCGGCTGAGGCCGTGCGCCCGTTCCGGCCCGTCGCCCGCGAGGCGGCGATCCTGGCGGCCGGCTCCTACGCGGCGCTCGGATGCAGCTTCGCGGGGACCATCCTGGTCGCGCGCGCGCTCGGCCCGGACGGGCGCGGTCTCTATGCCTGGCTGCTCACGCTGGTCTTCCTCGCCGTGCAGCTCGCGGCGTTGGCCCCGGTCCAGGCGGTTCGCGCCATCGTGGCCGAGCGGGGCGGCGTCCCGGCCGGGCTGCCGTCGGGGCTCGTCCTCGTCGGTCTCGGCGGCTCGCTCCTCGGCCTGCCCGTCCTCGCCTATGCGGCGCTCGATCCCGCCCTCGGCGCGGAGGCCGGGCCCTACCTCCTGCCGGCCTTCGCGACCGTGCCGCTCGCGGCCGCCGCGCAGGCCCTGCAGGGCGTCCTGGTGGCGTCCGGGCGCGTCGTCGTCTTCGCGGCCGCCCAGACGGTGCCGCGTCTCCTCCAGTTCGCCGCCGTGCTCTGGCTGTCGGCTCGGGGCGCGCTGGACCTGCGCCACGCGATCTGGCTCGCCCCCGCAGCGATCGGGCTGGAGCTCCTGTTCACGGCCGCCGCGATCGGGCCGCGCGCGCTCGCCGTCCGACCCCGCCTCGCCGTGCTCGCACCCGTCGCGCGGACGCTCGCGGAAGGCTGGCTCGCGGCGCTCGCCCTGTTCGTGGCACCGCGGATCGGGCTGCTCGCGCTCGGCGCGACGGCCGGCGCCGCGAGCGCCGGCCAGTACAGCGTCGCCCTGACCCTGCAGGAGGTGGCCGGGCTGGCGCCGGCCGCCCTCGGCGGCGTCCTGGTCAACCGGGCGGGCGTGGCGGCGGGATCGGGCCGGGCCGCCGCCGCCGTGCTCGCCGGGGCGGCTCTCGTCCTCCTCGCCGGATGGTGGCTCGCCCCCCTCCTCGTCCCGCTCGTCTTCGGGGCATCGTACGCGCCCGCGGCCGATCTCCTGCGGCCGCTCCTCGCGGGCACGCTCCTCGTCACGGGGTTCCAGCTCCTCCAGCCGGCG
>JAEUAC010000404.1 GCA_019695455.1 Methylorubrum extorquens
CGACCGTATTGCCCCCATGACTTCGCCGAGACGCTCCGCATGATGTCCGACCTCGCCCTCTGGCGCGATCGCCGCGATCGCTTCTCGCCCCTGCGGGCGGCCACGCTCGCGGTGCTCGTCTGGCCCGTGCTCCTCGCGGGCTTCGCGGCGGCACGCGGGGGGCTCGGCGGGCGCCCCCTGAACGAGCTCATCCACCGGTCCGGCTGGTGGGCGCTCGTGTTCCTGCTCGCCTCCCTCGCCGTGACGCCGCTCCGGCAGGCCGGGCGCTACGGCAAGCTCGTCGACGTGCGCCGCATGATCGGCGTCGCCTCCTTCGCCTACGCCTTCGCGCATCTCTGCCTCTACGTGGCCGACCAGGGCTTCGACCTCGGCAAGGTGGCGCGCGAGATCCTGGTGCGGCCCTACCTCACCATCGGCTTCGGGGCGCTGCTCGGCCTGACGGCCCTGGCCGCCACGTCGAACGACACGATGGTCAAGATGATGGGCGGCCTGAACTGGCGCCGCCTGCACCTCATCGCCTACGGCCTGACGCTGCTGGCGCTGATCCACTTCTTCCAGCAGACCAAGGCCGACGTCACGGTGCCGACCCTCTACGCGGGCCTGTTCTGCTGGCTCATGGGCTATCGCATCCTCGCCAAGGCCCGGGGCGGCGAGGCGCCGACGGCGCCCTGGCTCGCGGGCCTCGCGGTCGTGGCCGGCCTCCTGACGCTGGTCGGCGAGGCGATCGGCATCGCGCTCACCTTCGGCGTGTCGCCGCTCGACATCCTGGCGACGGCCTTCGACCTCGATCTCGGCCTGCGTCCGGGCTGGACCGTGATGGCCGCCGGCCTCGCCGTCGCGGCGCTCGATCTCGGCCGCGGCTGGTGGGGCGCGAGATCCCGTCGGCCGGGCCAGGGCGCACGGCCGACGCCGGCGGGCCGTTGACCCGATCGCGCACGCCGACGCCGGGGCGGCGTCGATGCCATCGCCAGCGGTTGCCGGTTGGGGATCCCTGACCGGGACTGGATCTCGACCGACGTCTCCCCTCCATCGTCCCCTTCTCGGTCCGCCAACCTCCGCGTGCAGGGCCGCTCCATGCGGGCTCGGCCCGCGCACCCCTCGAAGGTCGCCGTTGGCAGCGCCGCGAGCTCTGCCCTAGAGACGTCCTACAAAGCCCGGGCAAGCGGGCGGCCGGAGGAACACCATGCGCGGTCTGATGCAGGATTGGCCTCTGCTGATCCCGAAGGTCATCGACTACGCGGCGGCCGAGCATGGCGGCCGGGCGGTCGTGTCGCGCTCGGTCGAGGGGCCGATGCACCGGACCACCTACCGGGAGGTGCGCGAGCGGGCGCTGCGGGTCGCGAAGCGGCTCGACCGGGACGGGATCCGGGTCGGCGACCGCGTCGCGACGCTCGCCTGGAACACCTGGCGCCACCTCGAGACCTGGTACGGCATCGCCGGGATCGGGGCCGTGTACCACACGGTCAATCCGCGGCTGTTCGAGGACCAGATCGTCTACATCATGAACCACGCGGAGGACCGCGTGCTGTTCCTCGACCTCACCTTCGTGCCTCTGGTCGAGAAGCTGGCCGGCCGCCTGCCGACCGTCGAGCGCTACATCGTGCTGACCGACGCGGCCCACATGCCGCGGACGACCCTGCCGAACGCGGTGCCCTACGAGGATTGGCTGGCCGAGGCGGATGCCGATTTCCGCTGGGCGGACGTCGACGAGAACGCGGCGGCCGGCCTCTGCTACACGTCCGGAACGACGGGCGAGCCCAAGGGCGTCCTCTACTCGCACCGGTCCAACGTGCTGCACGCGACCATGACCGTCATGCCGGATTGCTTCGGCCTGTCGGCGCGCGACACCGTGATGCCGGTCGTGCCGCTGTTCCACGCCAATTCCTGGTCGCTCGCCTTCGCGGCCCCGATGGCCGGGGCGGGGCTCGTCATGCCCGGCCCGAAGCTCGACGGCGCGTCCGTCTACGACATCCTGACGAGCGAGCGCGTGACCTTCACGGCGGCCGTTCCGACCATCTGGTTCGCGCTCCTCCAGCACATGGAGAAGGAGGGCGGCGCGCTGCCGGACCTCACGCGCGTCGCGATCGGCGGCTCCGCCTGCCCGCCCGCCGTGATCGAGGCGTTCGAGAAGAAGTACGACGTGCCCGTGCTGCACGCCTGGGGCATGACGGAGATGAGCCCCGTCGGCTCCATCTGCGGCATCAAGCCGGAGGTGCAGACGGAGGATTACGAGAAGCTCCTCGGCGTGAAGGCGACCCAGGGCTACACGCCCTTCGGCGTCGAGTGGAAGATCACGGACGACGACGGCGTCGCGCTGCCCCACGACGGACGCACCTTCGGCCGGCTGAAGGTCCGGGGCGCGGCCGTCGCCCGCCGCTACTTCAAGCGCGAGGACGAGGAGATCCTCGACGAGGAGGGCTACTTCGACACGGGCGACGTCGCGACCATCGACGCCGACGGCTACATGCGGATCACGGACCGCTCGAAGGACGTCATCAAGTCGGGCGGCGAATGGATCTCGTCCATCGAGCTCGAGAACCTGGCGGTCGGCCACCCGGACGTCGCCGAGGCCGCCGTGATCGGCATCGCCCACCCGAAATGGGACGAGCGGCCGCTCCTCATCGTCGTGCCGAAAGCGGGACGCGAGCCGGGCCGGGACGAACTGCTCGAGTTCCTCCGCCCGCGGATCGCCAAGTGGTGGATGCCCGACGACGTGGTGCTCGTGCCGGACATCCCGCACACGGCGACGGGCAAGATCCTGAAGACCGCTCTGCGCGAGCGCTTCAAGGATTACCGCCTGCCGACCGCCGTCTGAGCGGGCCGCCCGGATCGGGCGGATCGCCGCCTCCGGCAAGTCCATCGCGGCCGGTTCGACCTCGGCCGCGATGTATCCGCGCGTCTTCGCGGAATGTGCCTAAACACACGCGACGCGCGTTGCAGCCGAGCTAGTCTCCAGTCCGCAGTCGCAGACGCGGAGATGCTCGGCATGGATCCGGCCGAATACGAGGCGCGATACCACGCGATCGACATCACCGACCTGCGGATGGGCCTGCTCGGCGCCGTCGACATCCGGCGCTACATCGCGGGCTGGCCGGCCGAGAACATGGGCGAGTACATGAATGTACTCAGCGTCATCGCGACGTGGCTGAAGCTGAAGGGACCGACCCTCGTTCCCGGGGAATTCTCGATCCCGAACAATCCGCGCGTGGATCCGTCCGAGATCTTCTACAAGGCGACGCTGCGGAGAGCCTTCGAGGGCCGGGCGGCTCCGGACGAGATCAGGGACGCGATCAGGCTGTCGTTCCTGACCGGGCGGTTCCGCTTCCCCGTCGCCGCCCAGGCCCATGCCGACCGGTGGTTCGGCCTCGACTGCAACACCTTCGTCGGCAATTACTGCGGGATCTCGCCCTCCACGGCCATCTCCGCCTACGCGCGAGGCTACAGGCGCACCGAGCTCGGCGGCGCGACGCAGGACGTCCTGACCAGCATGGGATTGCTGCCCATGGCGCCGGTCGCGAGCTTGGACCAGATCCGTCCCGGCACCGTCCTCGTGACGTTCGGCACGCCCGACAAGAAGGGCAACCGCTGGCGCCACATCGCGCTCGTGCAGAGCTTCACCCCGGCTGTCGGCATGACGGCGGCGGGCGGCGGCTCCGGCGCGTACCTGTCCCTGGCGGAATGGGGACGGGCCGGGAACTCGGACGCCCACATCGTCGCGCCCGCCCTCGTCCACGTCAAGCCGTACGCATGCCCCGAGCTGCCGGGCCAGACCTGCCTCGCCTATCCGGGCCACGATCCGTCAGGCGGCCCGGGGCAGCGCATCTTCCTCGACGCCTCCCGGTTCGACGCCTTCGAGGTGCGCGGCTTCCAGGTCTACAACGCCGACGGCGTTCCGACCTGGAACACGTGACGGTCCGCGCCCCCGGTCCTCACTCCCGGTCGATCGGCCAGGTCCCGAACGCGTCCTGCGCCTCGCCATGCTCCGCGAGCCGGGCGAGGGCGGGCCAGCGCGCGACGTCCACGATGTCGGGGAGGACGAAGCGGCAGAAGCCCCACGCGACGACGGCCGCGATCGCGGCGGGTTCGCGGTCGGGCAGGTCGCCCCGCGCGGCGGCCTCGTCGAGGAGGCCGAGGGCGGTGTGGAGCTGCGCCGCGATGCGGTCGGCCCAGGGCGCGTAGCGCTGCGCCTCCGGGCGCTTGCGCTCGTATTCGATGCCGACCGCCTTGTCGGCCGCCACGATGCCGATGGCCGTGAGCGCGAGGTCGCGGGTGCGACGGCCCGGATCGGTCGGACGCAGCGAGCGGCCGGCGACGTCCTCGAAATGCTGGATGATGAGGGTCGAGTCCGACAGCACCGTCCCGTCGTCGCAGACGAGGCTCGGCGCCTTGATCAGCGGGTTGACGGCCCGGAAGGCGTCCATGTGCCGGAACACCGAGACCGAGCGGTGCTCGAACGAGAGCCCGAGCAGCGTGCCCGTGACGGCCGCCCTCCGCACGTAGGGGCTGTCCAACATGCCGACGAGCTGCACCGGTCCGCCTCCTGCGCGATCGGGCCGAGCATGGCGACGCGCCGCGCCGGGCGCACGCGAATGTTCGTGATGTCCGCCATCACGCTCCGTGAGGTCAGGCGGGCCGGTACTCGCCCGCGACGTCCGGGGCGCCGTCGGTCGCGGCGCGGCCCTGCGCGACCAGGTCCTCGAGATGGGCGAAGACGGAGAGCCGCGCGGCCGGCAGGAGGGCGGGGTTCAGGCCCGCGTACAGGGCGGCCGCGATCGCCTCCGTCGTCCGGTCCCCGCCCGCGAGCCGCGCGAGGATGGCGGCCTCGCGCGCGCGGCGATGGCCGATGAGGGCCCGCACGAAGCGCTGGGGATCGCGGACCGGTCCGCCATGGCCCGGCCAGTACACGCCTTCCGGCCGCGTCCGGAGCGCGTCGAGGGAGGCCATGAAGGCGCCCATCGAGCCGTCCGGCGGGGCGACGATGGTGGTCGACCACGCCATGACGTGGTCGCCCGAGAAGAGCGCGTTCTCCTCCGGCAGCGCGAAGGCGAGGTGGTTCGCCGTGTGGCCGGGCGTCGGAACCGCCACCAGCCGGAAGCCGCGCCCCTCGTAGGCCTCCCCGTCGGCGAGCACCCGGTCCGGCCGGTGCGCCAGGTCGCCGGAGCCCTCCATCGAATCGCTCTCGCCCGCCGCGAGCGGGCGGGAGCGCCTGTGGGGCCCGCAGCCGATCACGGGCGCGCCCGTCTCCTCCGCGAGCGGCCGGGCCCCGGGCGAATGGTCGCGATGCGTGTGCGTGACGAGGATCGCGGCGATCCGCTCGTCGCCCAGCGCGGCGCGCAGGGCCGCGCGATGCGCCGGCAGGTCCGGGCCCGGATCGATCACGGCCACCTCGCCCCGCCCGACCACGTAGGTGCAGGTGCCCGTGAACGTGAACGGGCCGCCGTTCGGCGCCACGATCCGCCGGACCAGGGGCGTCAGGTCGGCGAGGACGCCGGGGGTCGGGCGGTCGGCCGTGTCGAGGGTCAGGTCGTCGCTCATCGGGGGATCGCGCGTCATGGCCGGTTGAGGCCGGCGCCGGCGGTTCCTATAGAGCGGCGTGCCCGGCGGCAAACGACCGGCCGGGCCGGAGACGCCTCATGCAGAATGCAGCCGTACCGGCTCCCGCCACCACCTTCGCCCGGCTCGTCTGGCCGGTCGCCTCCGGCCGCGCCGGCGCGCTCGCCCGGGCCGCGTGCCTCGCCGTCGTCGGCTCGTGCCTCCTCACCATCTCGGCCAAGGTCCAGGTCCCGGGCCCGGTGCCCATGACGCTGCAGACGCTGGTCGTCATGGCGCTCGGGGCGGCCCTCGGCGCCCGGCTCGCGGTCGCGGCCGTCGTGCTCTACGTCGTGCAGGGCGCGCTCGGCATGCCGGTCTTCGCCAACACGCCCCCGCTCGTGCCCGGCCTCGCCTACCTGTTCGGGCCGACGGGCGGCTTCCTCCTCGGCTTCGCGGCCGCGGCCGGCCTCATCGGCGCCGCCGCCGACCGGGGCGCCATGCGCAGCCCGCTCTACTTCGCGATCGTGCTCGCCTTCGGCAACGTCGTCCTGCTGGCGATCGGCTTCGCGTGGCTGGCGCTCGTCGCCCAGACGGCCTCGGGCGGCATGGGCATCGGCTTCGCCAAGGCGTGGGCGATCGGCGTGCAGCCCTTCATGCTGGCCAACACGATCAAGCTCGCCATCGCGGCGCTGGCGATCCCGCTGCTCTACGGGGCGCTGGTGCGCCGGCTCGGCTCCGCGGGCTGAGGAGCCCCGGGCTCCCGGTCAGCCGCCCGGCCGGCGCAGCCGGACGAGGTCGGCCAGGAGCCGCGCCCGGGTCTCGGGCGTCGGCTCGATGCCGACGAGCCGCCAGGAGAGGCGGCTCAGGCGGAACTGGAGGCGGACGCGCCGGTCCGGCGCGGCGCCCGGCGGCAGCGTGAAGTACACGTTGCGGAAGCCGCGCCAGCGCGACGCCTGCAGGAAGCTCGCGAGGCGGCCGCCCCCGATCCGCCAGCCGGACGCGCCGCGGCTCGTCTCCCGGATCTCGGGCGCGAGGGCGACCAGACCCTCCGGCGTCACGATCTGCTCGATGATCGGATCGGCCGCGGCCGCGATCGCGCTCGCCGTCATCGACGAGGGCGCCGCCCCGGTCGCTCCGGCGAGCGCCTTGGACGCCATGCCGTCCTGCGCGATCTGCTTGGCGAGCGACAGCCGGACGGCCCGGACGTTCACGCGCTCCGCGATCCTGGCCGGGTCCCGCGATTCGACGGCGGACAGGAAGCTCCACAGCGCCCAGTACGGCGAGCCCAGATAGACGCACCACAGGACGACCAGGGCGACGACGGCTCCGACGAAGGGACGCATGAGCCTCACGGACGACGGACGCAGCATTGGCCCGCGACCTCCCGTCCGTCTTAGAGAGGGGAGCCCGGCCGCTCAACCGCCGTCCGCCAGGGAACCGACCCGCATGACGACCCCGCTCCTGCCCGAACAGCCCACGATCCTCCTCGCGCATGCCGCCTACCGGCTCGCGGACGAATATCGCCGCCGCCACCCGGACGCTCGCATCCTCGAGGCGACCACGCCCGAGGCGACCCAGGCGCAGGTGGGCGAGGCCGACGTGCTGGTCGCCTCCGGCTTCTGGCGCAACGCCTTCGCGGTCCCGGGCGGCCGGCTCCGCTTCGTCCAGTCCGTCAGCGCCGGGACCGACCAGTACGACCGCGAGGCCTTCCGGGCCGCCGGCCTCCGGCTCGCGAGCGCGCAGGGCGTGAACGAGCGGGCGGTCTCCGAGCACGCGCTCGCGCTGCTGCTCGCCATCACGCGGCACGTGCCCCAGGCCGTCCAGGACATGGCGGCGGGGCGGTGGCGGCCGATGATCGGCGACCCGGCGATCCGCCAGGACGAGCTCTCCGGCCGCCACATGCTGGTGGTCGGACTCGGCCGCATCGGCAACCGCGTCGCGCGGCTCGCCTCCGCCTTCGACATGCGGGTCACGGGCCTGCGCCGGTCGCCGCTCCGCGACGACGACGTCGTCTCGGCCGTGATCCCGCCGGACCGGCTGCTCGCCGCCCTGCCGGACGTGGACGTCGTCGTCCTCACCTGTCCGCTCACGGCCGAGACGGACGGCCTGATCGGCCGGGACGCCTTCGCGGCCATGAAGCCGGGCGCCATCCTGGTGAACGTCGCCCGCGGCCGCGTGGTGGACCAGGACGCGCTCCTGGCCGCGCTCGGCTCCGGCCGGCTCGCGGCGGCGGCGCTCGACGTCACGGTCGAGGAGCCGCTGCCCCCGTCCTCGCCGCTCTGGTCGCTCCCGAACGTCCTCGTGACGCCCCATACGGCCGGAGAGACCCGGCGCTACGAGGCGAACGTCGTCGACCTCCTGGACGACAACCTCGCCCGCCTCGCCGCCGGACGGGACCTGCGCAACGGCATCGTCTGAGGCCGCGTCCCGCTCGCCCCGCCGTCACGACGGTCCCGGCCCCGGCCGCGGCGCGCGGAGGGCAGCGGGGGGCGTGTCCCGCCCATGTCGTCGGGGCGGGGCGACCACCGTCCGTCACGGCGGGACCGGTCCGGCGTCAGCGGATCAGGCGCACGTCGTCTGTCGGCCTGATCCCGGCCGGCACCGGGACGTCGGTCGCTTCGTAGTTCGAGTTCAGGACGAGGTTCGGCGCCTGCTTCAGTTCGAGCCGCTGCAAGACGATGGCGGTATAGGCCGACTGGTCCGCCACCGTGTTGACGGCGTCGACGGTGAGATAGCCCCGGGGCAGGTAGATCGTCCCGATCAGCGTCCTCGCGTAGTTGCTGGTGATCTTGAACTCTCGCGTGTCGGGCGCCGCCCGGTCGCCGAAGAAGAGGATGCCCGCCATCGGGCCGGACCGCGCGGCACCCAGGTCGATGATCGCGCTCGACAGGAAGTCGAAATTGGCGTTCGTGCCCGTGAAGTAGATCGACACGTCGCGCCCGTAGAGGGAGGAGTTGTCGTCCACCTTCAGGCCGCCGTCCTTCACGACGTAGGTGCCGGCCGCCAGGGTGACCCGCGCGCCCGACTTGATCTCGATCCCCTCGCAATAGGTGCCCGGCAGGAGCGTACGGTCGGCGTTGACGACCAGCTTGCTGGCCGACGTGCACGGACCGGGCACCGGGGCGACGCGCGAGATCAACGGATCCGGGATCACCGGGCAATCCGTCAGGCGGTCGCCCGAGAAGTTGCCCGCTCCCCCCTCGTACCCGCCGGCGGAGCACATCTTCGGCGCCTTGGCGACGGCCGCGGACTTGGACGCGAAGGCCTTGGGATCGGTCGAGTTGACGTAGAGGGTGCAGTCGATCCCCGTGAGCCGGGCGCTCGCGTCGAGCATCACCGATCCGGACCTGGCCGGGTCCAGCGCGAGGACGCAGAGCTTCTGCCGGCCGGTCCGGCCGGCGGTCGCCCTCACCTCCAGCATGCCCGAGCCGCCCGAGACGATGCGGCTCAGCCCGGCCTGCCTCTCCTGTCTGAGGAGGACCGTGGCGCTCGCGGACGCCACGTCGACGCTCGCCTCGACGACGAGCCCCGCCATCTCGGCGTCCTCGAGGTGGGCGTCCACGACCGCCTGGGCGACGCCGGTCGCCCGTGCGGTCGTCCCGGAGGTGACGCCGAGATCCGCGGCCGCCGCCATCGCGGCCGCATCGGCCGCCTTCTGCAGCTTCGTCGACCGGTTGACCCAGGTCGAGTAGTCGACCGCCGCCCCCACCAGCCCGAGCATCACGGGCGCGGCCAACCCGAGCGCCAGGACGACGTTGCCGTCCTGCGAGCGCCGCCATCGTCGGACGATCGTCATGTCCGACGTCGGGCGGGCCGCGCGCCGATCCCGTCGCCGCCCGACGGCGCCTGACGCGGGGACGGCGCGCCGTGGGGACGCTGCATGGTCATGCGCGACCATCGCGCACGCGACGGAATGGCGGGTTAACGCGGTCCGGACCGCCGGCGCACGGGGGGCGCCGGCCTGGTCGTCGACCCTAGGCGAGCGCGGCCCGCACCTCCTCGACGATCGCGTCCTGCGTCGCCTCGTCGAGATAGGGATGCATCGGCAGCGAGATCGCCTCCGTCGACAGGCGCTCGGTGACCGGAAGGCCGTTGCCGGCGACCGGACAGGCGGCGTAGGCGCCCTGCCGGTGCACGGGGCGGGCATAGTAGATCGCCGTCGGGATGCCGGCCGCCTTCAGGTGGGCGGCGAGGCTCGCCCGGCGCTCCGGGGCGACCCGGATCGTGTATTGCGCCCAGACCGAGACGCAGTCCGCCGCGACCGTCGGCACGGACGCGACGTCGGCGAGGCCGGCGGCGTAGCGGTCGGCGATCCGGCCGCGGGCGGCGATCTCGTCGTCGAAGATCGCGAGCTTCTGCAGCAGCACGGCCGCCTGGATCGTGTCGAGCCGGCCCGTGAGGCCGACGCGGTCGTTGTCCTGCCGGTCGGCCGAGAGGCCGTGGAAGCGCAGGCTCCGCAGCACGGCGTCGAGGCCGTCGTCGTCCGTCACGATGGCGCCGCCGTCGCCGAAGCAGCCGAGCGGCTTGGCCGGAAAGAAGCTCGTCGTCGTGGCGAAGCCGAACGTGCCGAGGCGCCGGCCGCGATAGGTCGCGCCGAAGCCCTGCGCCGAATCCGCCAGCATCCAGAGCCCGTGCTCGGCGCAGACGGCGGCCAGCGCGTCGTAATCGGCCGGATGCCCGAAGAGGTCGACCGGGATGACGCCCACCGGCTCGAGCCCCGCGGCCCGGGCGGTCGCGAGCGCGGCCGGGATGCCGGCGGGATCGAGGTTGAAGGTGACGTCCTCGACATCGGCGAAGACGGGCGTCGCGCCCAGCCGGGCGACGGCCTCGGCGGTCGCCGTGTAGGTGAAGGAGGGGCAGACGACGGCGTGGCCCGGCCCGACCCCCTTCGCCATGAGGCAGAGCGCGATCGCGTCCGTGCCGTCCGAGCAGGACACCACGTGGCGCGCGCCGCAGAAGTCCGCGAGCGCCGTCTCGAACTCCGCCACCTCCGGGCCGAGGATGTAGGCGCCCGCATGCACGACCTTGAGGATGGCCTCGTCGAGGGCAGGGCCGAGCCGGCGGCGCTGGGCGGCGAGGTCGATGAAGGGCAGCGGGGGATCGAAACGGGTCACGGACACACTCCGGGCGGGCCTCACGCCTTCACGATGGTCGGGCCGGTCGCGCCCGCGCGCGCGCAGGCGTTGCGGGTGTCGACCACGAGGCGGGCGGCCCTCGCGATCGCGGCATGGTCGACCGCGTCGTGGTCGGTCGCGATCAGGACGGCGTCGTAGCCCGCGAGCGCGGCCGGATCGACCGGGACCGATCGCCGCCCGGCCAGCGCCGCGTGCTCGCGCGTCGGCGGGATCACGGGGACGAGCGGGTCGTGGTAGGCGGTCGTCGCGCCCCGCGCCTCGATCAGCTCGATCAGGCGGAGCGACGGGCTCTCGCGCGTGTCGTCCACGTTCGGCTTGTAGGCGAGGCCGACGACCAGGACGCGCGCGCCCGCGAGGCCGCGACCGGCCTGCGAATCGAGCGCCGCCGCGAGGCTCTCGACCACCCGGCGCGGCATGGCGGCGTTGATCTCGCCCGCGAGCTCCACGAACCGGGTCGGCACGTCGAACTCGCGCGCCTTCCAGGCGAGGTAGAACGGATCGATCGGGATGCAGTGCCCCCCGAGGCCCGGGCCCGGATAGAACGGCATGAAGCCGAACGGCTTCGACTTCGCGGCCTCGATCACGTCCCAGACGTCGATCCCCATGGCCGCGTAGACGCCCTTCAGCTCGTTCGCGAGCGCGATGTTGACCGAGCGGAAGATGTTCTCCGTGAGCTTCACGGCCTCGGCCACCTCGGGCGAGGCGACCGGCACGACCTCGACCACGATGGCGCCGTAGAGCGCGGCCGCGAGCGCGAGCGCCGTCTCGCCGTCGCCGCCGACCACGCGGGGGATGGCGGTGGTGCCGAATTCGAGGTTCCCCGGATCCTCGCGCTCCGGCGAATAGGCGAGGAAGCAGTCCCGGCCCGCGACGAGGCCCGATCGCTCCAGGATCGGCTTCACGACCTCGCGCGTGGTGCCGGGCCAGGTGGTCGATTCGAGCACGACGAGCTGCCCCGGCCGGAGCCGTCTCGCGATGGCCTCGGCCGTGCGGGAGACGAAGGACAGGTCCGGCTCGCGATGCCTCCCGAGCGGCGTCGGCACGCAGATCAGGATCGCGTCGGGCTCGGACAGGCGCTCGAAATCGGCCGTCGCCTCGAAGCCGCCGCCCTCCCGCATGGCGACGACCGCGGCGTCCGGGATCTGGCGGATGTAGGAGCGGCCGTCGTTCAGGGCCTCGACCTTGGCGGGATCGATGTCGAAGCCGAGCACCGGGAAGCCGCGCTCGCGCGCCGCCCGGGCCAGCGGCAGCCCGACATAGCCGAGCCCCACGATGCCGAGGACGAGCCGCCGCTCGGCGACGGCCCGCGTCCAGGTCTCGACCAGCGCGGCCGTCGTGCCCCCATCCATCCCGCGCGGTCTACGCCGCCGCTCGGGCCTGGGGCAAGGGCGCGCCGCGCCGGGACGCGCGGTCGCGGCTCCCGGTCGACCGCGCCGCCCGTTGAGCCGGCCGGCCGGCTTCGCTACAGCCTCCCCATGCTGGCGGGCCGAGTTCTGATCACGGGGGCGACCGGCTTCGTCGGCCGCGCGCTCGCTCCCGCGCTCGCGGCCCGCGGAGCGCGGCTGACGCTCGCCGGGCGCGACCCGGACCGGCTCCCCGCGATCGAGGGCGCCCGCCGGGTCGGCATCGGCCCCCTCGGCCCCGACACGGACTGGACGGCGGCCCTCGACGAGGCGGAGGTCGTGATTCACCTCGCCGGGATCGCGCACGTGCCGGAGGCCGCGGCCGGCGGCGAGGCAGCCTACCGGCGCGTGAACCGGGACGGCACCTACCGCCTCTACGGCGAGGCCCGCCGGGCGGGGGTCGGGCGGTTCGTGTTCCTGTCGAGCGCCACCGTGCTGGGCGAACGCGCCGCCTGCGACGACGCCTCCCCGCCGGCCCCGGCCAACGCCTATGCCCGCTCCAAGCACGAGGCCGAGCAGGCGCTCGAATCGGCGATCGGCGGCCCGGCCGTGACGATCCTGCGGCCGCCGCTCGTGGTCGGGCCCGGCGCCAAGGGCAACCTCGCGGCGCTCCTGCGCGTGCTGGACACGCCGCTGCCGGTGCCGCTCGGCCGCATCGCGAACCGGCGCACGCTGCTGTCGCTCGCCAATCTCTGCGCCTGCGTCGAGGCCGTGCTCGCCGCCCCGCCGGACCGGGCGCGCGGCACCTTCCTCGTCGGCGATCGCGAGCCGGTCTCGTCGAGCGCGATCGCGGCGGGCCTGCGGGACGGCCTCGGCCGGGCGCGCCGCGCCGGGACGCGCGGTCGCGGCTCCCGGTCGACCGCGCCGCCCGTTGAGCCGGCCCGCCGGCTTCGCTACAGCCTCCCCATGCTGGCGGG
>JAEUAC010000061.1 GCA_019695455.1 Methylorubrum extorquens
TTGGCGAAAATGTCCTCGGTCGCGCCCTGTTCCAGCACTTCGCCGCCGAACATCACCACGGTGCGGTCGGCGATCTCGGCCACCACGCCCATGTCGTGCGTGATGAAGAGGACGGACATGCCCTCCTCGTCCTGGAGGAGCTTGATGAGGTCGAGGATCTGGGCCTGGATCGTCACGTCGAGGGCCGTGGTCGGCTCGTCCGCGACGAGGAGCTTCGGCCGGCAGGCCAGCGCCATCGCGATCATCACGCGCTGCCGCATGCCGCCCGAGAAGCGGTGGGGATAGTCGTGGAGGCGGTTCCGGGCGGCCGGGATGCGGACCTTCTCGAGCAGCCGCACGGTCTCGGCCTCCGCCTCGGCCCGCGACAGCCCGCGATGCAGGACCAGCGCCTCGGAGATCTGGAAGCCGATGGTCAGCACCGGGTTCAGGCTGGTCATCGGCTCCTGGAAGATCATGGCGACGTCGTCGCCCCGCACCTTCCGCATCGCCTTCTCGGGCAGCGTCAGGAGATCGCGCCCCTCGAGCTTCACCGAGCCGGAGATGCGGCTCGAATCCCGCTGCGTGAGCCGCATGATCGACATCGCCGTCACGCTCTTGCCCGAGCCCGATTCGCCGACGAGCGCGACCGTCTCGCGCGGGCCGATGGTGAAGGAGACGCCCTTCACCACCTCCCGCCAGCCGCCTTCGACCTTGAAGGAGGTGCGCAGGTTCTCGACGGCGAGGATCGGCGTGGTCACGGTGCGCGAATCCATCAGATCACCCGTCGCGGATCGAGGGCGTCGCGCAGCCCGTCGCCGATGAAGTTGATGGAGAGCACCGTCAGGAAGATGGCGGCGCCCGGGAAGAGCGCCCAATGGGGCGCGACGTCCAGGTGGTCCTTGGCGTCGAACAGGATGCGTCCCCAGGTCGGGATGTCCGGCGGGAAGCCCAGGCCCAGGAACGAGAGGGTCGATTCGGCGATGATGGCGGAGGAGACCTCGATCGTGCCGGCGACGATCACGGGCCCGATCGCGTTCGGCAGGATGTGGCGGGTCACGATGTGCCATTGCGAGGCGCCCTGCGCCCGCGAGGCCTCCACGAACTCCTTCTCGCGCAGGGACAGGAACTGGGCGCGGACGAGCCGCGCGACCGGCATCCAGCGCAGGCCGCCGATCACGGCGACGATCATGACGAAGATCCCGCCCTCGACCCCGAACACGGCCTTCAGCTGGTCGCGGAAGAGGTAGATCACGAGGAGGAGGAGCGGCAGCTGGGGCAGGGACAGGAACAGGTCCGTCACCCACATGAGGACGGGGTCCGCCAGCTTCCGCGACATGCCCGCGATCGCGCCGACCATGACGCCGACGATGGTGGCGACCACCATGGCGGCGAAGCCGACGGCGAGCGAGATGCGGCCGCCGTAGAGCATGCGGGCGAGGAGGTCCTGCCCGAGATCGTCCGTGCCGAGCGGGTGCGCCAGGGAGGGGCCCTGCAGGGTCGCGGCGAAGTCGATGTCGTCGATCCGCACCTGCCAGAGCCAGGGTCCCAGCCCGACCGCGAGGATCAGGACGGCCAGCAGCACCGTCGAGGCGAGCGCGAGCCGGTGCCGGCGGAACCGCCGCCACGTCTCGGCCGCGGGCGTGCGGGCCGGGCGGGTGCTCGCGACGACGGGCGACCCGGCGAGCGCCGCGCCCGTGTCCGGCACCTCAACCGAAGGAGATGCGAGGGTCGAGCCAGCCATAAAGCAGGTCCGCGATGAGGTTGAAGAGGACGACCAGGCAGGCGAACACGAAGGTCACGGCCATGACGACCGGCGTGTCGTTCGCCAGCATGGCGTTGATGAGCAGCGAGCCGATCCCCGGGACCCGGAAGATCTGCTCGGTGACGATGGCGCCGCCGAACACGGCCGGCATCTGGAGCGCGACCAGCGTCACGACCGGGATGAGCGCGTTGCGGGCCACGTGCCTGAGCGTGACGGTGCGGTCGCTGAGGCCCTTGGCGCGGGCGGTGGTCACGTAGTCGAGCCGCGCCACGTCCAGCACGGCGGAGCGGACGTAGCGGGTGTAGGAGGCGGCCTGAAAGAAGCCGAGCACGCAGACGGGCATGATCGCCTGCCGGACATGCTCCCACCACCAGCGCCAGCCGCTCGCCTGCACGTCCGCATTGTAGACGAAGGGCAGCCAGTCGAGCTTGATCGAGAAGAGCAGGATGAAGAGGAGGCCCGTGAAGAACGTGGGCAGCGAGAAGCCCACGAAGGCGAGCGTGTTGGCGACCTGGTCGATCAGCGAATAGGGCCGCATGGCCGCGTAGATGCCGACCGGCACGGCGATCCCGAGCGCCAGGACCTGCGACGACCCGATGACGAGGAGCGTGGTCGGGACGCGCTGCAGGATGAGGGTCGAGACGTCGATGCGGCTCGCGAAGGAGAAGCCCCAATCGCCCTGCGCGAGCGCCACGAGCCAGCGCAGGTAGCGGACGAGGATCGGGTCGTCGAGGCCGAACTTGGCCCGGAGCGCCATCCGGACCTCGGGCGGCACGTTCGGATTGGTCGCGAGCTCCCCGAACGGGTCGCCGGGCGCGAGCGCCAGGATCAGGAAGAGGATGAGCGAGATCCCGAGCCTGCTCGGGATCGCGATCAGCAGGCGTCGTACGAGATGGGCGGCCATGGGGCGCTTCCGTTCCGGCCGGTCAGGCGTCCTTGTACCAATCGGCCAGGAGCCAGAGCGTGTTGTCCCAGCCGCTCTGCGGCGCCTTCAGCTTGGTCGCGAAGCCGTTGACCTGGGCGCGGTGCAGGAGCGGCACGACGTTGTCCTTCACCACCAGCTCGTTCATGGCGACGTACATGGCGGCCCGCTTCACGGGATCGAGCTCCACCTGGGAGGCGCGGTAGAGCTTGTCGTAGTCGCCGTTCTGCCAGCGGGCGATGTTGCGGCCCTGCCACTTGTTCTCCTTCTGGGCCACTTCCCATCCGGCCCATTGCAGCATGTAGACGGCCGGGTCGGGCTGGGTCATGTTCCAGGTGTACATCTCCATGTCCGCGTAGAACTTGGGATAGGTGTCCGGATTGGCGACGTCGGACGAGAAGAAGACGGTCGCGGGGATCGACTTGATCTCGATGTCGATGCCGGCCTTCTGGGCGGCCTGCTTGACGATCGCCTGCGTCTTCTGCCGAGGCGCGTTGATCGACGTCTGGTAGACGAAGTTCAGCCGCTTGCCGTCCTTGGCCCGTACGCCGTCGGAGCCCTTCTTCCAGCCGGCCGCCTCGAGCAGCGCCTCGGCCTTGGCCGGATCGAAGGCGAAGCTCGTCGCCTTGGAGACGAAGCGCTCGGGCCCGTTCAGGAAGTTCGCCGTCGCCCGGCCGGTGCGGCCGTAGATGAACTGCTGCACGGAGGCGCGATCGACGAGCAGCTTCATCGCGTCCCGGACGGCGGGATCCGAGAAGGCGAAGTGCTTCGTCTTCAGCGAGGCGCGCTCGCCGTCGACCTCGACGTTCGGGTCGGCCGCGTTCAGGAGCAGGAACTCGGTGTTGCCGCCATAGGCGAGGTCGACCCGGCCCTTGCCGCTGGCCTCGAGGCGCTTCAGCACCTCGTCCTCGACCTGCAGGTTCCAGGCGCAATCGTATTCGCCGGTCTGCAGCACGGCGCGGGCGGCCGAGACGGCGTCGCCGCCGCCCTTCATCTCGATCGCATCGAAGAAGGGCCGGTTTGGCAGGTGGTAGCGGGGGTTGCGGTCGCCCCGGATCATGTCGCCGGGCCGGAACTCCACGAACCGGTAGGGGCCGGTGCCCACGGGCGCGAGGTTGGCCGGCGCGTCGCGCGACTTGCCGCCGATGTAGTCGGCGAACAGGTGCTTCGGAAGGATCATGCCGACGGTCGCCACGAAGGCGTCGGCCCAGAACGGCGTCGGCTTGTCGAACGTGATCTTGACCGTGAGGTCGTCGACCTTCTCGACCTTCAGGTCCTTGTAGGATCCGAGCGTGACGGCCGCGGTGGCGGGGTCGGCCGCGTATTGCGCCGTGAAGACGACGTCGTCGGCCGTGAACGGCTTGCCGTCGTGCCAGGTCACGCCCGGCTTCAGCTTCCAGACGACGGACAGGCCGTCCCGCGCGAGCAGGCCGTTCTCGACCGACGGCAGCTCGGACGCGAGGATCGGCACGAGGTTGCCGTCGTTGTCCCAGGCGGCCAGCGGCTCGTAGAAGATGCGCGAGCCCTCCTGGTCCTTGGTGCCCGTCGCGAAATGCGGGTTGAGGAGCGTCGGCGCCTGCCACCACAGCAGCTTGAGCGTGCCGCCGCCCCCCGCCTTGGTCGGCGCATAGGTCGCCCGGTCGTAGCTCTGCGCTGCGACGCCGGAGGCCGCCAGCATCGTGCCGGCGAAGGGCGCCGACAGGCCGAGCGCGACCATGCGGCCGACGAAGCCGCGGCGCGACAGGCGCCCGTCCTTCACGTCGTCGATCAGGTCCCGGATACCCTGCTCGTTCACGTTGCGCTCCCAGATGGCGAGGTGGCCGCGAAGGCCGGAGGGCGACGGCCCGGGCGGGCCGTCGCGTCATGTCGGACGCGCCGCAATGTCCGGGCCAACAGACTGGTCGGACCGGACAGGGCGGATCAGGCCGCCGGCCGGTACCAGTCGGAGATCATCGACAGGATCGTGTCCCAGCCGCTTTCCGGGA
Organism: Methylorubrum extorquens; assembly: GCA_019695455.1. Classification (GTDB taxonomy): domain Bacteria; phylum Pseudomonadota; class Alphaproteobacteria; order Rhizobiales; family Beijerinckiaceae; genus Enterovirga; species Enterovirga extorquens_A. The sequence goes on from JAEUAC010000061.1 coordinate 4,649, forward strand.
CGACGAGACGGTTCTCGATCGCGTTGGCCGTCGCGCGCCACAGCAGCGGCAGACAGTAGTTGCCGACCGCGAGGTCGTTGCAGCGGACGAACATGCTCGCCCGCTTGACGGGGTCGAGCTCGAGCTGCGCCGCCTTGTAGATGTCGTCGTATTCCTGGTTCTGCCAGCGCGTGATGTTGCGGCCCTGCCACTTGTTCTCCTTCGTGGCGGCCTCCCAGGACACGAACAGGAGCATGAAGAACCCGGGATCGGGCTGCAGCATGGTCGTCGTGTACATCTCGACGTCCGAGAAGAACTTCGTGTACGTGTCCGGGTTCGCGACGTCGGACGAGAAGAAGACCGAGGCGGGAACCGCGTTCAGCTCCATCTCGATGCCGATCTTCTGGGCCGCCTGCTTAATGATGGCCTGCGTCTTCTGGCGGGGGGCGTTGATGGACGTCTGGAAGACGAATTTCAGCCGCTTGCCGTCCTTGGCGCGGATGCCGTCCGAGCCCTTCTTCCAACCCGCGTCCTCGAGCAGCGTCTCGGCCTTGGCGAGGTTCTGCTCGACCTTCGTGTTCTTCGACACGAAGCGTGCCGGCCCGTTCACGACGTTGGCCGTCGCCTTGGCGGTGCGGCCGTAGATGAACTGCTGGGTCTGCTGGCGCTCGACGATGAGGTTCATGGCGTCGCGCACGGCCGGATCGGAGAAGGCGAAGTGCTTGGTCTTGAGCGAGGCGCGCTCGCCGTCGACCTCGACGTTCGGATCCGTCGCGTTCAGGAGGAAGAACTCGATGTTGCCGCCCCAGGTCATCTGGATGCGGCCGCGGCCGCCGGTCTCCAGCCGCTTCAGGATGTCGTCCTCGACCTGCATGTTCCAGGCGTAGTCGTATTCGCCGGTCTGCATGACGGCCCGGGCGGCCGAGACGGCGTCGCCCCCGCCCTTCAGCTCGAGGGTGTCGAAATGCGGCCGGTTCGGCAGGTGGTAGTCGGGATTGCGCTCGGCCCGCAGCATGTCGCCCGGGCGGAACTCGACGAAACGATAGGGGCCCGTGCCGACCGGCTTCAGGTTGGTCGGCGCGTCCCGCGACTTGTCGCCCACGTAGTCCTGAAAGAGATGCTTCGGGATGATCATGCCGTAGGTGCCGACGAACGGGTCGGACCAGAACGGGGTCGGCTTGTCGAAGGTGATCTTGACGGTCAGGTCGTCCACCTTCGCGACCTTCGAGTAGTTGTAGGTGCCGGCGGTGGTCGCGGCCGTCTTCGGGTCGGACGCGTAGAGCGCGTTGAAGACGACGTCGTCGGCCGTGAACGGCTTGCCGTCGTGCCACTTCACGTTCGGCTTCAGCTTCCAGGTGACCGACATGCCGTCCGCCGCCAGGCCGCCGTTCTCCTTGGTCGGGATCTCGGCCGCCAGCACGGGATAGAGGTTGCCCTCCGCGTCCCAGCCGGCCAGCGGCTCATAGAAGATGCGCGAGCCGGCCTGATCCTTGGTGCCCACCGCGAAATGCGGGTTCAGGAGCGTGACGGCCTGCCAGAACAGGATCTTGAGGGGACCGCCGCCGCCGGCCTTGGTCGGCTTGTAGGCGTCCAGCGGGGACTGGGCCCAGGCCACGCCCTCGTGCGCGAGCATCATGCCGGCCGTGGGGGCCGCGAGGCCGAAGGCGGCCATGCGCCGCACGAAGTCGCGACGGGAGGTCCGCCCGTCCTTCACGGCGCCGATCAGGGCGCGGATCTCGACTTCGTCCATGCTGCTCATTCCTCGTACGGCCGTTCGCCGGCCAGAGTGCCTTGTTCCGCGCCATTCGCAAGGCCCGCGCCACGTGCACCCCCACATCTCGCGCCGCAACGCAGGATGGTGCGCCGCGGCGTGGCTGGACAGCCGCGCCGCCGTCGCGCGACATGAGCCGATCGAGGAGCCGTCATGGACAATCGCAACGCAATCTGGCGCCACGTCGACCGTCAGGCGCCCCGCTTCGTCGCGCTGAGCGACCGCGTCTGGGCGGTTCCGGAGGTCTGCTACACGGAGGTCCGGTCCGCCGCCGAGCATGCGGCGGAGCTGCGCCACCAAGGGTTCCGCCTCGTGGAGAACGTGGCCGGCATCCCGACCGCGATGACGGGCGAGGCGGGGCAGGGCGGTCCGGTCATCGCCTTCCTGGGGGAGTACGACGCGCTGCCCGGCCTGAGCCAGGAGGCCGGGATCGCGGCGCATCGCGAGATCGAGCCCGGCGGGCACGGCCACGGCTGCGGCCACAACCTGCTCGGCGCGGCGGCGCTCCTCGCCGCGACGGCCGTCAAGGACTGGCTCGCCGAGACCGGCACGCCGGGCCGCGTCCGCTACTACGGCTGCCCGGCGGAGGAGGGCGGGGCCGCGAAGGCCTTCATGGTGCGGGCGGGAGCCTTCGCCGATGCCGACGCCGCGATCTCGTGGCATCCCAACTCGTTCTGGGAGGTCGCACCGCCGCTGGCGCTGGCCAACACGCGGGCGGATTTCGTGTTCACGGGGCGGGCGGCGCACGCGGCGGCCGCGCCGCATCTCGGCCGCTCGGCCCTCGACGCGGTCGAGCTGATGAACGTCGGCGTCAACTACATGCGCGAGCACATGCCGTCCGAGGCGCGCGTCCACTACGCGCTACTCGACGCGGGCGGGATCGCGCCGAACGTCGTGCAGGCGCATGCGCGCGTGCGCTACTCGATCCGGGCGCGCGACCTGCCGGGCATGCTGGCGCTGGTCGAGCGGGTGAAGAAGATCGCGCGGGGCGCGGCGCTCATGACGGAGACGGAGGTCGAGGTGCGGATCGTCTCGGCGGTGTCCGATCTCGTCGGCAACGCGCCGCTCGAGGCCGCGCTGCACGCCGTCATGGACGAGCTCGGGCCGCCGCATTTCGACGATGCGGATCGCGCCTTCGCGCGCGAGATCCAGGGCACGCTGTCGCCCGAGAACCGCGAGGCGATCTACCACTCGATCGGCATGAGGGCGTCCGACGCGCCGCTCGCCGACTTCCTGGTCCCGCTCGACCAGAAGCGCAATCCGGCCATCGGCTCGACGGATATCGGCGACGTGAGCTGGGTGGTGCCGACCGTCCAGGCGCATGCGCCGACGGTCGCGATCGGAACGCCGTTCCACACGTGGCAGGTGGTGGCGCAGGGCAAGAGCCCCGCCGCCCACAAGGCCATGATCCAGGTCGCGAAGGCGATGGCCGCGACGGGCGCGGCCCTGGTCGTCGACCCGGCCCTGCGGGAGGCGGCGAAGGCGGATCTCGCGGCGCGGGTCGGCGCGGGCTACGTCTCGCCCATCCCCGCCGAGGTCGGGCCGCCGCTCACGATGTCGACGAGCTGATCGCCGAATCCACCGCCGCGCCGAGCCGGTCGACCAGGACGTCGATCTCGTCGCGCGAGATGATGTAGGGCGGCGCGAGGAGCACGTGGTCGCCGCGCGTGCCGTCGATCGTGCCTCCCGACGGGTAGCAGGCGAGGCCCCGCCCGAGGGCGTCGGCCTTGATGCGGGCATGCAGGGCGAGGGTCGGATCGAACGGCTCGCGCGAGCCCCGATCTCGCACGATCTCGATCGCCCGGAAGAGGCCGCGGCCGCGGATGTCGGCGACGTGGCGGTGGTTGCCGAAGCGCTCCGTCAGGCGCTCGTCGAGATAGGTGCCCATCGCGTCGACGCGGGCGAGCAGCCCGTCCTCCTCGATGACCTCCTGCACGGCCAGGGCGGCCGCGCAGGCGATCGGGTGGGCCAGGTAGGTGTGCCCGTGTCGGAACGCGCCGGACCCGTCGCGGATCGCGTCCACGATCCGGCTCGCGGCGAGGCAGGCGGCGATCGGCTGGTAGCCGCCGCCGAGCCCCTTCGCGACGGCCTGGATGTCGGGCGAGACGCCCTCCTGCTCCCAGGCGTGGAGCGTGCCGGTGCGGCCCATGCCGCACATCACCTCGTCGAGGATCAGGAGCGCCCCGTGCCGGTCGCAGACCTCCCGGACGGCGCGGAAATAGCCTTCGGGCGCCGGGACGGCGCCGGCGGTGGCGCCGACGACGGGTTCGGCCACGAAGGCGGCCACGGTCTCGGGGCCCAGCCGCTCGAACTCCGCCTCGAGTTCGGCCACGAGCCGGGCCGTGAAGGCGGCCGGGTCCTCGTCGGGCCGCTGCTCGCGGAAGGCGAACGCGGGAGAGACGTGGCTGAACGCGTCCGAGAGGAGCGCCGCGTAGGGCGCCCTCCGGCCCGCGTTGCCGCCCGCCGCCAGGGCCCCGAGCGTGTTGCCGTGGTAGCTCTGGCGCCGGGCGATGAAGCGGGTGCGGGACGGTTGGCCGACCTCGATCCAGTACTGACGGGCGAGCTTCAGGCTCGCCTCGACCGCCTCCGAGCCGCCGGACACGAGATAGGCGTAGCCGAGGCCCCCGGGCTCATGGCCGACGAGCCTCTCGGCGAGGGCTTCGGCCGGCTCGGACGAGAAGAAGGATGTGTGCGCGAAGGCGAGACGATCCGCCTGTTCGCGGATCGCGGCCACGATTCGCGGATGGCCGTGCCCCAGACAGGACACGGCGGCGCCGCTCGATCCGTCCAGGACCTCGCGCCCGTCGCGGTCGATCAGCCAGACGCCGCGACCCGAGACGGCGACCGGCGGATCGGCCCGGAGGTTGCGGTGGAAGACGCGGCTTCGGGAGGAGGGCGGCACGGTCGGCTCGGTTCGGGCGGGGGCCCGATCGTGACATGCCGGAGCCGGCGCGCAACCCCGCCTCAGCCGATCGACATCAGGCTGGCGTTTCCGCCGGCCGCCGCCGTGTTGGTCGAGACGGACCATTCCTCGAGCAGGCGCTGCAGGTCGTAATCCGCGCCGTGCCGCCGCTCCTCCGGCCCGACGGCCTGGACGGAGACGATCGGCCCGGCCAGCGCCGCGACCTCCCGCGACACCCGCAGGACCTCGGGGCCGTCCCCTTCGACGAGGACCGCCCGCAGGCGCGCATCCTGCCGCCAGTCGGCCACGATCGCGACGGAGGTCGCGATCGCGGCGGGAAGGCCGTGGAGGGCGCTTCCGGCCGGGTCGTCCCGGGCGACGAGCGCGACGTTGCCGGTCGCGAGCACGGCGCCGAGCTGGACCAGGAGGCCCGACGCGTCGGCGGCGAGGAGCGCCACGCCGCCGCGCGCGCGCAGGCCGTAGGTGTTCCGCTCGCCGACGGGGCCGGCCAGCTCGACGCTGGCCCCGAGGCAGGAGCGCGACAGGTAGCCGAGGCAGCGTTCCGCCTCCTCCTCGTGGCCGGTCTCCTGCAGCCACGCGACGTAGGCGCGCGCCGTCGCGAGCGCCGGGGGCGGCGCTTCCAGGCCCCGCAGCGCCGTCTGGGGCGGCAGGCCGAGGAGCCGGCCGAGATAGAGCGGGCCCCCGGCCTTCGGACCCGTGCCGGACAGCCCCGAGCCGCCGAACGGCTGGACGCCGACGACCGCCCCGATGACGTTGCGGTTGACGTAGACGTTGCCCGCCCCGATCCGGCCGACGACGCGGGTCACCGTCTCGTCGATCCGCGTGTGGAGGCCGAAGGTCAGGCCGTAGCCGGTCGCGTCGATCTCCCCGATCAGGCGGTCGAGCCCGGCGCGCGGAAAGCGCAGCACGTGCAGCACCGGGCCGAACACCTCGTGCTCGACATCCGCGATCCGCGCGATCTCGATCAGCGTCGGCGGCACGAAGGTGCCGTGCTCCGTGCCCGTCCCGAGCGGCACGCGCGTGACGGCGTGGCCCCGCTCCCGCATGGCCGCCACATGGGCCTCGATCCCGTCGCGGGCCTCCGCCGTGATGACCGGGCCGATATCGGTCGCGAGGTCGCCCGGGTTGCCGATCGCGAGCTCGGCCATCGCGCCGCGCAGCATGGCGAGGGTGCGGTCCGCGACGTCCTCTTGCAGGCACAGGATGCGCAGCGCCGAGCAGCGCTGGCCCGCCGAGTCGAACGCCGAGGCGAGCACGTCCGCCACCACCTGCTCGGCGAGCGCCGACGAATCGGCGACCAGGGCGTTCTGGCCGGCGGTCTCGGCGATCAGCGGCACGGGTCCGAAGGCCGGGGGCCCGCTCTATCTCGGCCGGCTCC
>JAEUAC010000063.1 GCA_019695455.1 Methylorubrum extorquens
ACGGCGAGCGGCTTCGGAATCGAGTGGATCACGGCCCGCTCGAGCGCCGGGAAGAAGGCGGGCGTGGGCTCGGCCGGGACGGACCGGATGACGCCGCCCGCCATCAGGAAGCCGAAGGCGTGGATCGGGTAGGACGGGTTCGGCACGAGCACGACGTCGCCCGGCGCCGTGATGGCCTGCGCCATGTTGGCGAAGCCCTCCTTCGAGCCGAGCGTCGCCACGACCTGGGTGTCGGGGTCGAGCGTGACGCCGAAGCGGCGGGCGTAGTAGCCCGCCTGGGCGCGCCGGAGGCCGCCGATGCCCTTGGAGGCGGAATAGCGGTCGGTGCGCGGCTTGCCGGCCGTCTCGCAGAGCTTCGCGACCACGTGGGCCGGGGCCGCGAGGTCCGGGTTGCCCATGCCGAGGTCGACGATGTCGGCGCCGCCGGCCCGGGCCTTGGCCTTGGCGCGGTTCACCTCCTCGAACACGTAGGGAGGCAGGCGCTTGATTCGGTGGAAATCCGTCATCGGGTCGACGTCCGGCGGGGGTGGGGCGCCTCTAGCATGGGACGAGCCCGTCCGGGAGCTTTCAATCGGGCACGGCACAGCGGTCCTGTCAGGCGCTCGCGTCGGTCCTCGCGTCGCGATGCTATGGAGGCTCGGCAACGAGGACCCGAGATGGCGGAGATTCCAGGATGGAGCGGCTACCAGGAGGCGGCGGACATCCTCACGCGACAATATGAAAGCATCACGTTCGAGCAGGTCTATCGCGACATGCTCCACCTCGTGCCGCCGCCACCATGCCGGGTGCTCGACATCGGTGCGGGATCGGGCCGGGACGCGGCCGCCCTGGCGAGGCAGGGGTACGGGGTCACGGCCGTGGAGCCGACCGACGCGCTGCGCGCCGCAGGCGAACGTCTCCATGCTGGGCTCGGGATCACATGGATGGACGATGCGCTTCCCGAACTCGGGGCCGTACGGGCCATGGCCAACGGCTTCGGACTCATCCTGCTGACGGCGGTGTGGATGCACCTCGACGGACCGGAGCGCGCCCAAGCCATGGGCCATCTGGGCTCGCTGACTTCGCCCGCCGGACGTGTGCTCCTCTCCCTTCGGCATGGGCCTGTGCCGGAAGGTCGCCGCATGTTCGACGTGTCGGCCGACGAGACGTCTGAGCTTGGCAGGCGCCACGGCTTCCAGGAGATCGCCCGCTGCCAGCGCGAGGACATGCTGGAGCGCTCCGACGTGCATTGGACCTTTCTGTGCCTGCAGCGAGTTTGACGGCGACGATCTAATCGACGGCCGGCGGCCTGACCGGGGCGGCGGCGGGCGAGGCGGCGGCCCGGCGGGCGCCCGCGGCACGCTGCTCGTTCCGCGCCTGGAGGGCGTTCATCTCCTTCTCGGCGCTCGTGACGGCCGCGCTGTCCTTGACGCGGGTGGAGCGCGGCGGAGCCGACAGGCCGACGGGCGTGTAGTCGACGCTGGTGGCGCGGCTGCGGCTCACGAAGTCGGGGGCGGCGCGCGGCTCGCCGCCCGTCACGCCCGACGCGACGGCGAGGTCGCGCACGGGGTTGCCGTCGGCGCAGCCCGCCAGGGCGGCCGCGAGGCCGAGGACGGGGAGGAGGAGCGACGGGCCGCGTCTCATGATCGGGTTCCGGTGCCGGATCGCGATCCGGTCTCTCGCGTTGGCTATCGACTGTCCGCGTCGATGGGCTACGATGCTGGCAAGAGGGCCGCTCTGACAAGGCCGGGAGGACACGATGGCTGACACGACGGAGCGGCCGGAGACCCGACCGGCGCCCGATTTCTCGGTGCTGTCGCAGAACATGTCCGCCTTCGTCGAGCAGGCGGGCCGGGCGACCGCGGCCTATCTGAAGCCCATCGAGACCCGCACGGCGAATACCGGCTTCGCGGACGAGGTGGGCGACGTCGTGAAGACGCTGGGCCACGTCGTCGAGAAGTGGCTTGCCGATCCGCAGAAGGCCATGGAGGCGCAGTCCCGCCTCGGCTCCCGCTTTCTCGACCTCTGGGCCGCCACCCTCCGGCGCGCGCAGGGGGAGGACGTCGCCCCCGTGATCGCGCCCGCCGGCGGCGACAAGCGCTTCCAGGACCCGGATTGGTCCAAGGGCGCCGTGTTCGACTTCCTGAAGCAGGCCTACCTCGTCACGACCGAGTGGGCGGACCACATGGTCGACGAGGCGGACGGGCTCGACGAGCACACGCGCGCCAAGGCGCGGTTCTACGTCAAGCAGATCTCGTCGGCGCTCTCGCCCTCGAACTTCCTGCCGACGAACCCGGAGCTCATCCGCGAGACCCTGAAGGAGAACGGCGCGAACCTCGTGCGGGGCATGACCATGCTCGCCGAGGACGTCGAGGCCGGCAAGGGCGAGCTCAGGCTCCGCCAGTCCGACCCCTCGAAGTTCGAGGTCGGCCGCAACATGGCGGTCACGCCCGGCAAGGTGATCTTCCGCAACGACCTGATCGAGCTGATCCAATACGCGCCGGCGACCGAGACGGTGCTGAAGCGGCCGCTCCTGATCGTGCCGCCCTGGATCAACAAGTTCTACATCCTGGACCTCAACCCCGAGAAGTCCTTCATCCGCTGGGCCGTGTCCCAGGGCCTGACGGTGTTCTGCATCTCGTGGGTCAATCCCGACGAGCGCCAGGCCGGGAAGGGGTTCGACGCCTACATGCACGAGGGCGTGCTGGCGGCGCTCGACGCGGTGAGCCGCGTGACGGGCGAGCGAGGCGTGACCACCATCGGCTACTGCGTCGGCGGCACGCTGCTCGCCGTCACGCTGGCCTATCTCGCGGCGCATGGCGACCGCTCGGTCGAGAGCGCGACCTTCTTCACGACGCAGGTCGACTTCACGCATGCGGGCGACCTGAAGGTCTATGTCGACGAGGCGCAGGTCCAGGCCGTCGAGGCGGTCATGAAGACGCGCGGCTACCTCGAGGGCTCGCGCATGGCGAACGCCTTCAACATGCTGCGGCCGAACGACCTGATCTGGCCCTACGTCGTGAACGTCTACCTGAAGGGGCAGGCGCCGTTCCCGTTCGACCTGCTCTGCTGGAACTCGGACGCGACCCGCATGCCGGCCGCGAACCATTCGTTCTACCTGCGCAACTGCTACCTCGAGAACAAGCTCTCGCAGGGGACGATGGTCGTCGACAACGTCCGGCTGGACCTCGGCAAGGTGACGATCCCGATCTTCAACCTGGCGACCCGCGAGGACCACATCGCGCCCGCGCGCTCGGTCTTCGAGGGTTCGAAGGCGTTCGGCGGTCCGGTCGACTACGTGGTGGCGGGCTCCGGCCACATCGCGGGCGTCGTGAACCCGCCGACCAAGCCGAAATACGGCTACTGGACCGGCGAGCTCGGCGAGCGGAGCTTCGAGGACTGGCTGGGCGCCGCGACCCAGAACGAGGGCTCGTGGTGGCCCTACTGGTTCGGCTGGATCGAGGCCCAGGCGCCGGAGCGGGTGCCGGCCCGCGTGCCGGGCGACGGGCCCCTGCCGGCGCTCTGCGACGCGCCGGGCACCTATGTCCGCATGAAGGCGTGAGCCGGCCGGCCGGCCCCTCGGCCGGCCGGCACTTCGCGGTGCGTCAGTACTTGCGGACGATCGGAGCGGCCTCGGCCACCTGCGGGTTGTCCCACCGGTAGGTCGCGCCGAGCGAGAGCACGTTCACGTCGGCCCGGGTCTCGCCGTAGAAGGGCAGGCCGTTGTAGAGGGCCGAGCCCGGCACGATCCGGAGCGCCTTGTTGCCGACGCTGAAGTAGTGCGCGTAGGACGCGTTGATCTTCAGCTTCTCGTTCCACTGGTAGCTCGCGCCGACCGAGGCGTAGACCCGGTCCGTGTCGGGCAGGCGCGTCGAGCGGTTGGAGACGTCGATCGGCGACACCTCGTAGCCGGCGCCGGCCCGGAGCTCCCACTGGTTGTTCAGACGGTACTCGCCGCCGATGGAGTACAGGTAGCCGTCCTTGTAGCGCAGCGCGAAGGGGCCGACCGGCAGGCCGAAATTGGACGCCACGATCGCGGGCGTGCCGAGGCGGCTCCAGTTCATCCACTCGAAGCCGAGGTTCAGGCGGAGATCGTTGGAGATCGCCTGGCTCAGGCCGACCGTGAGCTGCTCGGGCAGGTTCAGGCCGACGCGGACCGGCACCACGCCCGCGGGCGTGCGGAAGGTGCCGTTCAGCTCGTGCCGGATGGAGGAGCGGAAGCCCACGCCGATGGCCGTGCCCTGCATGGGCGTGAGCAGCACGCCGACGGACGCGCCGGCGCTCACGTCGTCGCCCTCGAGGATGACGGTGCCGGCGCCCGGCGCGGCGCCGGCCGCCGAATTCAGGCGGACCTTGAAGTACTGGACGGTCGGGCCCATGCCGATCGACAGCCAATCCGTCAGCTTGATGCCGATCGTCGGCGAGAAGTTCAGGGAATAGACCCGCGACGAGCGCGAATAGGTCTGGCCGGCCCAGACGGTGTTCGGCTTGGTGATGGAGCCGAAGGGCGCCGCCGAGGCGAGGCCGACCCAGATCCGGTCGTTGACCTGGTAGGCCGAGAAGCTCGCCGGCACGAACGCGTCCTGCGCGAGCTCGCCCGAATTGGCGCCGAGCGCGAGCGTGGGGGTCGGCGGCAGCACCCGGATGCGGGCCGAGGCGTCGACGTAGGAGAAGTTGTACTCGCTCGTGTAGCCCGGCTGCATCGTGATCGTGGCCGGGTTCCAGAACATGGAGGACACGCCGGCGGCGCCGGAGGCGTTGCCGGCGAAGGCCTGGCCGAGCGCGATGGTGCTCTGCGTGCGCAGCCCGAAGGCGCCCGCATGCGCCGCGCCGACCGAACCGGCCACGGCGAGGCCCGACACGGCGGCGAGCAGGAGAGTGCGGTTCGACGTCATTCGGTCCTGCCCCAGAAGATCCATGTTCGCCGCGATTCGGCCCCGGATTCTTGTGGCAAGACTGGAGCGACGACAGTCCGGCGGCAACGCCGCCGCCGCGAGACTGGGCGTGATTTCGCCGCTTCTGTCGCCGGGAGGTCGTGTTGGACGGCGTTTGTGGCGGGGGCGCCACATGCGATTCCCGCGCGCCTCCCTTGCGGACCGGACCCGACCGGGACAGAAGGCGATCGAAACGGGAGGAGTACGACCATGAAGCTGGTGCGTTGGGGACAGGCGGGCCACGAGAAGCCGGGCCTCGTCGATGCGAAGGGCAGGGTCCGCGACCTGTCGGGCACGATCGCCGACATCGACGCCGAGGCCCTGTCCTCCGGGTTCTCCGCCCTGAAGGGGATCGACCCGGAGACCCTGCCGGAGGTTCCGGCCGGCACCCGCTTCGGGCCCCCGGTGGCCCGCGTCGGCCATTTCATCGCGATCGGCCTCAACTACGCCGACCACGCGGCCGAGACCGGCGCCGAGATCCCGAAGGAGCCGATCGTCTTCTCGAAGGCGCCCTCCTGCATCGTCGGGCCGAACGACGACGTCATCATCCCGAAGGCCTCGGTGAAGACCGACTGGGAGGTCGAGATCGCCATCGTTATCGGCAAGCGCGCGCTCTACGTCGAGAAGGCCGACGCCATGGCCCACGTCGCGGGCTTCTGCGTCTGCAACGACGTGTCCGAGCGCGAATTCCAGACGGAGCGCGGCGGCACCTGGATGAAGGGCAAGGGCTGCCCCACCTTCGGGCCGCTCGGGCCCTGGCTCGTCACGCCCGACGAGATCCCGGACGTGCAGAACCTCTCCATGTGGCTCGACGTCGACGGCCAGCGCATGCAGACGGGCTCGACGAAGACCATGATCTTCGACTGCGCCCACATCGTCTCCTACGTGTCGCAGTTCATGCAGCTCGAGCCGGGCGACGTCATCACGACCGGCACGCCCCCGGGCGTCGGGCTCGGCATGAAGCCGCCGC
>JAEUAC010000189.1 GCA_019695455.1 Methylorubrum extorquens
ATCAGCGAACCCGGCCCGTCAGATGATCGTTGTCTGGGACGAATCGAAGCGACGGGCGAACCTGGAGAAGCACGGGCTCGATTTCGCCCTGGTGGAGGCATGGCTGGACGAGGCGGTCATCGTTCCGACGCGGCCCAGCCGCTCGGGACGCGCTCGACTGAAGCTGGCTCTGCCGACCGATCGCGGGTGGCTGGTGGCGATCGTGTCGCCGCTCGGCAGCGAAGGTCTCGCGGTCGTCAGCCTCCGCGTGGCGAGCGGGCCGGAGAGGAGGATGCTCGATGAGTGATGACAGCAAGCGCGCACCCGCACCAAGCCTCGACGGCTTCACGCAGGAGGATTGGGACGAGGTCTCGGACAACCCGGAGATCACCGCGGCCGAATGGGCCGCCCGCCGGCCCTTCGCGGAGGTCTTCCCGGACCTCGCGGCGAGCTTCGCCGCCCGGACGCCGAAGAAGCTGATCTCGCTCCGGCTCGACCAGGACGTGATCGACGGCTTCCGGGCCACGGGCCCGGGCTGGCAGTCGCGCATCAACGCGGCTCTGCGCGACAAGCTCGCGGGACGCTGAGGTGGCGCGCGCCATCAACCCGGGCGCCATCCGGCCGCCCTTCGCCGCCTACAGCCACGGCGTCCTGGTCCCGGCCGGCGCGGACCTCCTCGTCACGTCCGGGCAACTCGGCATCGGGCCGGACGACGTCGTGCCCGAGGAGGCGGAGGCGCAGTGCCGGCTCTGCTTCGACGCCCTCGCCGCCATCCTGGCCGAGGCCGGCATGGGGTTTCCGGACGTGATCCGGTTCAACGCCTTCGTGACCGACCGGGCCTACTTCCCGATCTACGGCCGCGTCCGGTCGGAGTACGTCGCCGGCGACGCCTTCGCGTCGACGCTGGTCGTCGTGTCGGGCTTCACCCGGCCCGAGTTCAAGGTCGAGATCGAGGCGACGGCGGCGCGCCGGCGCCCCTGAGGGCCGTGCCAGGCGGGCCGGCAGGCGCTATGGACGCCGGACTCCTGCCGAGCGCCCGCATGACCGACCAGCCGACCGATCCCGCCCGCCCCCGCGGACCCAAGCGCATCCCGACCGTGCAGGAGCGCATGCAGACGGACGCGCCCGCCTGGTTCTCGACCCTGCGCGACCGGATCTGCGCCGCCTTCGAGGCGCTCGAGGACGAATGCGACGGCCCCTTCGCGCCCGAGGCGCCTTCCGCGCCGGGCCGCTTCGTCCGCACGCCCTGGGAGCGCCGCGACCATACGGGCGCGCCGGGCGGCGGCGGCGTGATGTCCATGCTGACGGGCCGCGTCTTCGAGAAGGCGGGCGTGCACGTCTCCACCGTGCACGGCGAGTTCGCGCCCGAGTTCCGGTCGCAGATCCCCGGCACGGACGAGCATCCGGGCTTCTGGGCGGCCGGCATCTCGCTGATCGCCCATCCCTGGAACCCGAACGCGCCGACCGTCCACATGAACACGCGCTTCGTCGTGACGGCGAAGCCCTGGTTCGGCGGCGGCGCCGACCTCACGCCGGTCCTCGACCGGCGCCGGACGCAGGAGGACCCGGACACGATCGCCTTCAAGGCCGCGCTCGCCGCCGCCTGCGCGACGCATCCGACCGACCCCTACGGCCGCTACGCCCAATGGTGCGACGAGTACTTCCACCTGAAGCACCGCGACGAGCCGCGCGGCACGGGCGGCATCTTCTACGACTATCTCTGGACCGGCGATCCGGCCGCCGACTTCGCCCTCACGCGGACGGTCGGCGAGGCCTTCCTCGACGCGTACCCGGCGATCATGCGGCGCAACATGCGTGCAGCATGGACCGCGGCGGACCGGCACGAGCAGCAGGTCCGCCGCGGCCGCTACGTCGAGTTCAACCTGCTCTACGACCGCGGCACGATCTTCGGCCTCAAGACCGGCGGCAACGTCGCCTCCATCCTGTCCTCGCTGCCGCCGACGGTGCGCTGGCCCTGATCAGGACGGGGAGGCGGTCCACGTCTCCGGGCAGCCGGCCCGCATCCAGGCGTCGCGTTCGACGCGGAGGCGGCGGCCGAGGCCGGGACCCGGCGCGTGGCCGGAGCGGACGAGGTCGCCGCCCGTGAGCGGGAACGCGGGCGCCGCCTCGCCGCGCGCGAAGCGCTCGCGCTGGTCGCGCGCGTCGGCCGCGAGCCCGGGCCGCGGCTCGCCCTCGAGGATCGCGAGGGTCGCGAGCAGCGGCGCCGTCCCCGCATCGGCGGCGAGCCGGCGGAGGTCCGCCCCGTCCAGCGCCTCGCGCGACCGCAGCCGGGCGAGCAGCCCCGCATAGGCGTCGAGGGTGGCCGTCTCGGCGTTCGACAGCCGGAGCCGGTCCCGCAGCCGCCGGGGATCGGCCCCGCCGAGGCAGAGAAGCGCGCCGAGCCGCCAGATCCCGTCCAGTCCGGCATCGACCGCGCGCCGGAGCCGTCCGAGATCGCCGACCCCGCCCGTCAGGCGGGCGAGGAGGCCGACTGCCTGCAGAGTCGCCGTCACGTCCACGCCGCGCGCCGCGCCCAGCAGCTTCAGGATCTCGGCCCGGATCCTCTCGGCCGACAGCCGGTCGAGCCCGTCCCGGTGGCGGATGGCGGCGGCCAGCGCGTCGGGATCGAGAGGATCGGCGGCATACTCGGCCGAGAAGCGGAAGAAGCGCAGGATGCGGAGGTAGTCCTCGCGGATGCGGGCATCCGCGTCCCCGATGAACCGCACGCGACCGGCCGCGAGATCGGCGAGCCCGCCCACGTGATCGCGGACCGCGCCGGCCCGGTCGAGCGACAGGGCGTTGATCGTGAAGTCGCGCCGCTGCGCGTCCGCCGCGAAGTCGCGCCCGAATCGCACGAGCGCGTGGCGCCCGTCCGTCTCGACGTCCTGGCGGAGCGTCGTCACCTCGAAGGGCCGCCCGGCCGCGACCACCGTGACCGTGCCGTGCTCGAGCCCCGTCGGCACCGCCTTCAGGCCCGCCGCCCTGGCGCGTGCCAGCGTCTGCGCCGGGAGCGCCGTCGTCGCGAGATCGACGTCCTGGACGCGCCGCCCGAGCAGCGCGTCCCGCACGGCGCCGCCGACGACGCGCGTCTCGTCTCCGCTCGCCGCGAGGGCGTCGAGCAGGGCCGCGAGGCCGCGATCCGCGAGCAGCCGGGCCGGCCCGTCGTCGTCGAGGGTCACCGGAAGCGGCCGGGAACCACGTGGCCGTCCTCCATGTGGGTGGGGACGAACCCCGACATGGGCCGGTCCGCGACGAGACCCTCGTAGAGGAACCCGCCGATCACGATGAGGAAGCCCGCGATCGCGAGCAGCACCGCGTGCCGGGACCAGGATTCGATGGCCAGGATGCGCCGGCGCTGCAGGAGCAGCAGCAGGGCGAACGCCGCGAAGGGCAGCAGGAACAGCGCCACTTCCGTCAGGACCGCCCTAACCATCGGCGTAGAGCCGCTCGTACATGTTGCGCAGGATGCCGGCCGTGACGCCCCAGATGTAGCGGTCGCCGAACGGGATGGCGTAGTAGCGCCGGAGGCGGCCGCCCCATTCGCGCTCGTGCAGGGCGTGGTTGGCGCCGTTCATCAGGAAGGCGAGAGGCACCTCGAACAGGTCGGCGACCTCGTCCGGGTTCGGCGCCATGGGCGCCTCCGGGCGCACGAGGCCGACCACCGGCAGCACGAAGAAGTTCGTGCCCGACAGGTAGGCGTCGAGATAGCCGAGCGGGCGGACGAAGCGGCGCGGCAGCGCGACCTCCTCCTCCGCCTCGCGCAGCGCGGCATCGACGGGCGTCGCGTCCTCCGGGTCGATCCGGCCGCCCGGAAAGGCGATCTGGCCCGAATGGGAGCGGAGCGAGGCGGACCGCTCCGTGAGGAGGATCGTCGGCCCGGCCGGGCGGTCGATGACGGGCACCAGCACGGCGGCCCGTCGCGGCTCGGCGCTCGGCATGGCGCCCCACGAGGCCGGATCGAGGGCGTGGTCGCCCTTCAGGTCGGCCCGCGGCTCGGCGAAGCCCGGCGGATCGCGGCGCAGGCGGCCTGCGCAGCGCTCCGCGAAGGCGTGGTCGGCGATCGCGACCGTCACGCCGGGACCGGGTAGGACGTGCCGCCGACCACCACGGCGAAGCCGCCGTCGCGCTCCTCGCCGAGGTCGATCAGGTCGTAGGTGAGCGCCCGGGTGACGCGGGCCCAGAGGCCGCCCCGCACGAGGAGGTAGGGCTTCACGCCGCCGTCCTCGTCCTTCTCGAAGCGCAGCGGGTGGTCGGGGCCGACGGGGACGAGGTCGTCGACGTTGGTGCGGAAGGCGATGGTGCGCGCATCCCCCTGCCCCGACACCGCCATCTCGACCGCCTGGAAGGGAGCGTCCTCGACCGCGATCCCGACGCGCTCGACGGGCGTCACGAGCACGAAGCGCTCCGGGTCCTTCCGCAGCACGGAGGCGAAGAGCTTCACGAGCTTCGGCCGGCCGATCGGCGTGCCCATGTAGAACCACGTGCCGTCGGCCGCGATCCGCATGTCGAGATCGCCGCAGAAGGGCGGATTCCACCGCTCCACCGGCGGCGGCCCCTTGCCGGGCGCCGCGGCGCCGAGCGCCGCCGTGAGCCGCGACAGGGCGTCGCCCGTCTCGGAGGTCGTGTCGGAGGGGAGCGTCATAGGCCTATCTAGTCGCTCGACCGGCGCGAAAACACCGCCCTCGTGCCGCCTTTCGCGCCGCCTGCGTCCGATCGACCGCTTGCCAGGGCCCGGGACGGCGCCCACACTCCCGCCATCCGCCCCCGCCGGGTGTCCCGGCGCTCCGGAGACGACATGACGACGGCCACGGCTCCCACGAACCTCGACGACGCGGTCGTCAAGCATGCCGAAGCGGCGCTGGAGACGGTCGGCCGTGCCCGGCAGGCCATCGCGGGCGTGATCTTCGGCCAGGAGCAGGTGGTCGAGCTGGCGCTGGTCACGATCCTGGCGGGAGGCCACGGCCTCCTGGTCGGCGTGCCCGGCCTCGCCAAGACGAAGCTCGTGGAGACGCTCGGCACCGTGCTCGGGCTCGACGCCCGGCGCGTCCAGTTCACGCCGGACCTGATGCCGTCCGACATCCTCGGCACGGAGGTGCTCGACGAGGGCGCCGACCGGCGGCGCTCCTTCCGCTTCATCAAGGGGCCGATCTTCGCCCAGCTCCTCATGGCCGACGAGATCAACCGCGCGAGCCCGCGCACGCAATCGGCGCTGCTGCAGGCCATGCAGGAGCAGCACGTCTCGGTGGCGGGCGAGCGGCACGACCTGCCGCGCCCGTTCCACGTGCTGGCGACCCAGAACCCGATCGAGCAGGAGGGCACCTATCCTCTGCCCGAGGCGCAGCTCGACCGGTTCCTCCTCCAGATCGACGTCGGCTACCCCGACCGGTCGGCCGAGCGCCGCATCCTGCTGGAGACGACGGGCAACGACCAGCACGCGCCGGCCTCCGTGATGACGGCCGACGACCTGATGGCGGCGCAGCGCCTCTGCCGGCGGCTCCCGGTCGGCGAGAGCGTCGTCGACGGCATCCTCGACCTCGTCCGGTCCGCCCGGCCCGAGGAGGACAAGAGCCTCGCCGACGCGCTCCTCTGGGGCCCCGGTCCCCGGGCGAGCCAGTCCCTGATGCTGGCCGTGCGGGCCCGCGCCCTCATCCAGGGCCGGCTCGCGCCCTCCATCGACGACGTCGCGGCACTCGCCGAACCCATCCTCAAGCACCGGATGGCCCTGTCCTTCTCGGCCCGGGCCGAGGGCGAGACGCTGTCGGGCATCATCGGCCGCCTCGTGTCGCGGCTCGGCTGACGGGCTTGGCCACCACGCAGGTCCTCGAGCGCGGGAGCCGCAGGCCCGGACAGGCCGGCACGGCCGAGGCCCTGTCGCTCGCCGACCGGATGCCGCGCCTGCTCCTCGAGGCCCGCCGCGTCGCGGCCAGCCTGCAGCACGGGATCCACGGGCGCCGCCGCGCGGGGCCGGGCGAGAGCTTCTGGCAGTTCCGTCCCTTCGTCACCGGCGAGGCGGCCGCGCGGGTGGATTGGCGCCGCTCCGGCCGCGACGACCGGCTCTACGTGCGCGAGCGGGAATGGGAGGCGCCCCACGCCGCCTGGCTCTGGATGGACCGCTCCGCCTCCATGGCCTTCCGGTCCGACCTCGCGGGCGCGTCGAAGGTCGAGCGCGCCTTCGTCCTCGGGCTCGCGCTGGCCGACGTGCTGGTGGAGGCGGGCGAGCGCGTCGGGCTGCTCGGCCTGAAGAGCCCCGCCGCGTCCCGCAACACCGCCGAGCGCTTCGCCGAGACGCTGGCCGCGCACGAGCGCGACCTCGATGCCGACCTGCCGGCGGCCGAGGCCGTGAGCCGGCTCGACGAGGTCGTGCTCGTCTCCGACTTCCTGTCGCCGGTCGAGGCGGTCGCCCGCTCGGTCGAGGGCATCTCCTCACGCGGCGCGCGCGGCCACCTCCTCATGGTCGTCGACCCCGTCGAGGAGACCTTCCCCTTCGGCGGCCAGGCCGTCCTCGAGGAACAGGAGACCGGCCTCCGGCTGCGCATCGGCGACGCCGCCGCCTGGGGCCGCACCTATCGCGAGCGCATCGCCGCGCATCGGGGTGCGATCGGCGATCTCTGCCGCCGGCGCGGCTGGACGCTCACGGTCCATCATACCGACCGGCCGGCGAGCGAGGCGGCGCTCCGCGTCCTCACGCTCGTCACGGCGGCGCGGAGCGGGGTCGCCTGATGTTCGGCCTGCCGCTCACCTTCCTGTCGCCGCTCGTGCTGGCGGGCCTGCTCGCCCTCCCGGCGATCTGGCTCCTGCTCCGCGTGACGCCGCCCCAGCCGCGGCAGATCGCGTTCCCGCCGCTCAGGATCCTGGCCGACATCCTGCCGAAGCAGGAGAGCCCGGCCCGCACGCCCTGGTGGCTCCTCGTGCTCCGGCTGCTCGTGGCCGCCCTCCTCATCCTGGCCGCCTCCGGCCCGCTCTGGAACCCGGGCGCGGCCGGCGGGCGGGGGCCGCTGCTGCTCGTGCTCGATTCCGGCTTCCCGGCCGCCTCCGACTGGCGGGCCCGGCAGGCCTTCGCGGTGGAGCGGGCCGAGGGCGCCGTGCGGGACGGCCGCCCCGTCGCCTTCCTGGCGACCGCGGACCGGCCGGCCGGCCTCGAGGCCGTGGCGCCGACGGCCGCGCTCGAGCGGGTGCGGGCGGCGAAGCCGCAGGCCTGGCTCGCCGACCGCCGCCTCCATGTCGACGCCGTCGCGGGCTTCCTGAAGGCGCGTCCCGACGCGGAGGTCGCCTGGATCGCCGACGGGGTGGCGGGCGGCGAGGACGCGCCCTTCGCGGCGGCGCTCGCCGCGGCCGGCGGCGGCGTCACGGTCTACGCCCATCCGCGGGCGGGCGCGCTGGCGCTCGCCGGGACGGAGCAGAAGGCCGGCAAGCTCGCGGTCCGGATCGTGCGCGCGGAGGCGAACGGGCGCGACGCCGGCACGCTGCGGGCGCTCGACGCCAAGGGCCTGCCGCTCGCCGACGCGGCGTACGCGTTCGCCCCGGCCGCCACGGAGACGGACGGCACCTTCGACCTCCCCATCGAGATCCGGAATGCGATCGCCCGGATCGAGATCCTGGGCGAGGCCTCGGCCGGGGCCGTCCTGCTGCAGGACGAGCGCGGCAAGCGCCGGCGCATCGGCCTCGTGTCGGGCGCGACGGCGGATCAGGCCCAGCCGCTCCTGGCGCCCACCTACTACCTGTCCCGCGCGCTCGGACCCTACGGCGAGGTGCGCGAGGGCCATGGCGGCGTGTCGGACGCGATCGGCCAGCTGCTCGACCAGCAGGTGAGCGTCCTCGTGCTCGCCGACGTCGGCTCGCTCGACCGGGAGACGCACGACAAGGTGCTGGCCTTCGTCGAGCGGGGCGGCCTGCTCCTGCGCTTCGCGGGATCCCGGCTCGCGGCCGGCAACGACGACCTCGTGCCCGTCCGGCTGCGCCGCGGCGGCCGCAACCTCGGCGGCGCCCTCTCCTGGGACGCCCCGAAGACGCTGGCGCCCTTCGGCCGGGAGACGCCGTTCTACGGCCTCGCGATCCCGTCCGACCTCGGCGTCCGGCGCCAGATCCTGGCCGAGCCGGACGGCGAGCTCGGCCGCAGGACCTGGGCCGCCCTGCAGGACGGCACCCCCATCGTGACGGCGGAGCGGCGGGGCCAGGGCCAGATCGTCCTCGTCCACGTGACGGCGGATTCGACCTGGTCGAACCTGCCGCTGACCGGCCTCTTCGTCGACATGCTCCGCCGCACGATCGCGCTGTCCGGCCTCACGGCGCCGACCGGCGAGGGCCGCTCCGAGACGGAGACCGTCGCGCCGACCCGCGTGCTCGACGGCTTCGGCGCGCTCGTCGCACCGCCGCCCACGGCACGGCCCGTCCCCCGCTCCTACGCCGACCGGGCGACGGCCGAACACCCGCCGGGCTTCTACGGCCCGCCCGATTCCAGCCTCGCCGTGAACGCGCTCGTGCCGGGGGACCGGCTCGCCCCGCTCGCGCTCGGGCCCCTCGCCGCCCGGACGGCGGCGCTCGCGCCGGCCGCCACCTTCGACATCCGGGCCCCGCTCCTCACGATCGCCATCCTGGTCCTCGCGGCCGACGCGCTCCTGTCGCTCTGGCTCGGCGGCCATCTCGGGCGCCTCCGGATCCGCCGCCCGGCCGCGGCGGCGGCGCTCCTCCTCGGACTGGTCCTCGCCGGCGCGGGCCTGCCCGGCCCCGCCTCGGCCCAGACGGGTCCGGACGCGCCCGCCCGGGCCTCGGCCGAATCGGCGCTCGCCACGCGCCTCGCCTACGTCGTGACGGGCGACGCGCAGGTGGACGCGACGAGCCGCGCCGGCCTCCTCGGGCTGACCCAGGCGCTCTCGGCCCGCACGGCGCTCGACGCGGGCGACCCGGTCGGCATCGACCTCGCCCGGGACGAGCTCGTCTTCTACCCGATCCTCTACCTGCCGATCGCGGCCGGCCGGCCGCTCCCGTCCGCCGACGCCATCCGCAAGCTCGACGCCTTCATGAAGAACGGCGGCACCGTGATCTTCGACACGCGCGACGCCCTGAACGCCCGCCCGGGCCTCGACGCGACGCCGGAGACGAGCGCGCTCCGGCGCATGCTGGCGACGCTCGACGTGCCCGAGCTCGAACCCGTCCCGCGCGACCACGTGCTGACCAAGACCTTCTACCTGCTCGACCGCTTCCCCGGCCGCTACGCCACGGGCCAGACCTGGGTGGAGGCGCTGCCGCCCGCGCAGGACGGCGAGCGGCGCCCGGCGCGGGCCGGCGACAGCGTCTCGCCGATCGTCATCACGTCGAACGACCTCGCGGCCGCCTGGGCCGTCGGCCGCGACGGCGAGCCCCTCTACCCGATCGTCGGCGCCGATCCGCGCCAGCGCGAGATGGCGATCCGGGGCGGCGTGAACCTCGTGATGTACACGCTGACGGGCAACTACAAGGCGGACCAGGTCCACGTGCCGGCCCTGCTGGAGAGGCTGGGGCAGTGAGTGCGATGCCGGGCTTCCCCTCCGACTTCGTCCTGCCGAGGAGCCCCGCGCGGCGGGGCGTCTGGAAGCGCGTGCAACGGTCGTGCGGGCGTCGAGACGCCGCTCCGCGGCTCCTCCGCATGACGACGATCGTGCTTCACCCATGCTGAGCCTCGCCTTCAATCCGCTGGTCCCGTGGCCCGCCCTGATCGGGCTCGGCATCCTGGCCCTCGCCGTCGTGGTCGTCGCGGCCCTGTCGCGGGGCGGCGTCGCGGCCCTGCGGGCGCTGGCGCTCGGGCTGCTCCTGGTCGCGCTCGCCGATCCCTCGCTCGTGCAGGAGGAGCGAGACCCCGTCCGCTCCGTGGTCGCCGTGGTCGTCGACCGATCGACGTCGCAGACGCTCGGCGACCGCCAGGCCATGACGGACACGGTCAAGGCCGAGGTCGAGCGGCGTCTCGGCGCCCTCCCCGACACCGAGATCCGGCTGGTCGAGCAGGAGGACGGCGAGGGCGACGACGGTACGCGCCTGTTCGGCGCGCTCGCCCGCGGCCTCGCCGACGTCGCGCCGGACCGCGTGGCCGCGATCCTGATGATCACGGACGGCGTGGTGCACGACATCCCGGCCAGCGCCGCCGAACTCGGCATCCGGGCGCCGCTCCACGCGCTCGTGACCGGCCGCCCGAACGAGCGCGACCGCCGCATCGCGCTCATCGAGGCGCCGCGCTTCGGCATCGTCGGCAAGGACCAGGTGATCCGGGCCGAGGTGTCCGAGCGCAACGGGACCGGCACGGCCACGATCACGGTGCGCCGCGACGGCGTGCTCGTGCTGCAGCAGCCGGTCCGCACGGGCGCTCCCTTCAACCTGACGGTCCGGGTCGAGCATGGCGGGCCGAACGTCGTCGAGATCGAGACGGACGCGCTCCCGGGCGAGCTGACGGCGGCGAACAACCGGGCCGTCGTCACGATCGAGGGCATCCGCGAGAAGCTGCGCGTGCTCCTCGTCTCGGGCGAGCCGCATCCGGGCGAGCGGACCTGGCGCAACCTCCTGAAATCGGACGCGAACGTGGACCTCGTCCACTTCACCATCCTGCGCCCGCCGGAGAAGCAGGACGGCACGCCCATCAACGAATTGTCGCTGATCGCCTTCCCGACGCGCGAGCTGTTCCAGCAGAAGATCAAGGATTTCGACCTGATCGTCTTCGACCGCTACGCGAACCAGAGCGTGCTGCCGTCGACCTATTTCGACAACATCGCCCGCTACGTGCGCGAGGGCGGCGCGCTCCTGATCGCGGCCGGGCCGGAATTCGCCGGCCCCGGCTCGCTCGCCCGCACGCGGCTCGCCTCCATCCTGCCGGGCTCGCCGGACGGCCGCATCCTCGAACAGCCCTTCCGGCCGCAGATCACGCCGCCGGGCCTGCGCCATCCCGTGGCGCGCGACCTGCCGGGCTCGGAGCAGACGCCGCCGGCCTGGGGCGAGTGGCTGCGCACCATCGGGGCGGAGACGCGGTCCGGCACGGCCGTGATGGCGGGGGCCGGGTCGGCCCCGCTGCTGCTGCTGGCGCGCGAGGACAAGGGCCGGGTCGCGCTGCTCCTGTCGGACCATGCCTGGCTCTGGGCGCGCGGCTACCAGGAGGGCGGTCCCTATATCGACCTCCTGCGCCGCCTCGCCCACTGGCTCATGAAGGAGCCGGCGCTGGAGGAGGAGGCCCTGCGGGCCCAAGTCGCGAACCGGCAGATCCGCCTGGAGCGCCAGACCATGGGGGCCGATCCGGGGCCGATCACGGCCGTCTCGCCCTCGGGCCGGGAGACGCCGCTCGCCGTCACCGAGACGCGGCCCGGTCTCTACACGGCCGAGATGCGGGCGACCGAACTCGGCCTGCACCGCTTCCGGTCGGGCGACCTCGTCGCCTTCGCGAGCGTCGGGCCGGCCAATCCGCGCGAGCTCGCCGACGTCTTCTCCGACACGGAGCGCCTGCGCCCGATCGCGGAGGGCACGGGCGGGTCCGTCCGTCGCGTGGCGGAGGAGGCGGGGGAGCCCGTCGTCCCCCGCATCCAGGCGGTCCGCTCCGGAACCCGCCTGGCCGGGGCCGACTGGATCGGCATCCGGCCGAGCGAGGCCGCCACCATCCGGGGCGTCCGCGTCTTCCCGCTGGGCCTCGGGTTCCTCGGCCTCGCCGTCCTGGTCGGCGCCGTGCTCCTCGCCTGGATGGTCGAAGGGCGCCGGCGCGCCGCCTGAGGGCGGATCCGGCCCGCCCTCAGAGCAGCCGGGACGGCGCGAAGGGCGCGGCCGGCAGGTAGGGCGTCTCGCCCGTCATGAGCTCGGCGAGGAGCCGGGCGGTGGCCGGACCCAGCGTGAAGCCCTGGTGGCCGTGGCCGAAATGGAGCCAGAGGCCCGGCTGGCCCGGCACCGGCCCGACCACCGGCAGCATGTCCGGCATGCAGGGCCGGGTGCCGAACCAGGGCTCGCTCTCGACGGGCGTCCCGAGGTCGAGGAGCGCGCGCGCCGCCGCCTCGGCGCGGCCGAGCTGCACGGGCGTGCCGGCCGCGTCGTGCGCCGTGAGCTCGGCGCCGGACGTGATGCGCAACCCCCTCTCCATCGGAGCCGCCACGTAGCCGTTGTCCGCGTCGACCAGCGGCAGGTCGAGGCTGCGCGGCGCGCGCCAATGACGGTGGTAGCCGCGCTTCTTCACCATCGGGACGCGGAGCCCGAAGGGGCGCAGGAGCTCCGGCGACCAGGGCCCGAGCGCGACCACGACGGTCTCCGCCTCGATCGGGCCGTCCGGCCCCGCGACCGACCAGCCCGGTCCGGCCCGCCGCAGGCTCGCGGCATCCGCCCGGGCGACGCTCCCGCCCTGCCGGACGAACAGGCCCGCGTAGGCGCCGACGAGACCGCCGGGGTCCGAGACCGTCCAGGGATCCGTCCAGTGCACGGCGCCGACGCCGCCGGACTTCAGCGCCGGCTCGGCCGCCATGAGGTCCGGGGCCGACATGATCCGGGCCGAGACGCCGAACCGGCCCTTCAGGTCCTCCGCCTCGCGCGCCGCGGCGTCGAGCGAGGCCCGGCTGCGATAGAGGATGCGGAAGCCGTCCCGGCGCACGAGGTTGTCGGCCCCCGACGCGATCATGAGCGGCCGGTGCTCGGCCGTGGCCTGGCCGATGATGGACGCGTAGGCCTCGGCGAGGCGCCGGTGCCGCGTCGGATGCGAGTTCCACCAGTAGCGGAAGAGCGGGCCCGCCTGGCGCAGCAGCGCGCCCGGCCGCCAGCGCACGTCGTTGCTGCGTCCGGTCGCGATGGCCGCGAGCGTCGCCCAGTCGCGCGGCATGGCGTAGGGCTCGACCGCCTCGCGCTGCACGATCCCGGCATTGCCGTAGCTCGTGGCGCGGCCCGGCTCCTGCCGGTCTGCCAGCACGACGGACCAGCCGCGGGCCTGGAGATGGAGCGCGGTCGAGACGCCGACCATGCCGGCGCCGAGGACGAGGCAGGAGCGCATGGCCGTCAGTCCCAGTCCCGGAAGCCCGGCATGCCGGCGATCGGCGGCGCGGCGGCGAGCCGGGCAAGGTCCGGCAGGGGCCGGGCGAGATCGGGATCGGCCGCGCAGGCCGTCTCGAGGGCCTTGGCGACCGTCAGCACCAGCGCGTCGCCGCCCCGCGGACCGACGATCTGCAGGCCGAACGGCATGCCGGCCTCGTCGCGCCCGAGCGGCAGGCTGAGGGCCGGATGGCCGGCCAACGTGACGACGTAGGCGAGCGCGAGCCAGTGGAAGTAGGAGCGCGTCGGCGCGCCGTCGATCTCGGCCGGATAGAGCTCCGACCAGGGCCGCGGGCTCAGGGTGATGGCCGGGCTGACGAGGACGTCGTAGCGGGTGAAGAACGCCGCGAAGGCGCGGTAGAGCCGCGTCTGGTTCGTTGCCGCCCGCACGGCGTCGCCCAGGTCGTAGCCGAGCCCCTCCTCCACGTTCGCCCGCACGTTCGGGCCGATCAGGTGCGGCCGGGTGCGGACGGTCTCGCCGTGCCGGCCGAGGAACAGGGCCGCGCGCAGGACGGCGAACGTGTCGTCCGCGTCCCGGCAATCCGGCGTCGCCTCCTCGCAGGAGCGGAAGAGCGGCCCGATCGCCTCGATCCGGCGGGCGAACACGCGCCGCACGTGCCGCTCCGTCGGCGCGAAGCCGAAATCCGCGGTCGCGGCGAGCCGGAGCGCGCCGAGATCGGCCGGCCGCACGGGGAAGAAGCGCTCGGGCCGTCCCCGCACGGCTTCGCCCGGCAGCGTGTAGGCCAACGGGTCGCGCCCGTCGTCGCTCGCCAGCACGGACAGCATGAGGGCGAGGTCGTCGACGCTGCGGGCCATCGGCCCGTCCGTCGACAGGTTGGACCAGCCGAAGGCGCGCTTCTCGCTCGGCACGAGGCCGGACGAGGGCCGCATGCCGACGATGCCCGCATAGGCGGCCGGATTGCGCAGGCTGCCGCCGGTGTCGGACCCCGTCGCGAGCGGCGCCATCCCGCAGGCGAGCGCGACAGCCGAGCCGCCGGACGAGCCGGCCGCCGATCGGGTCGGGTCGAAGGCATTGCCCGTGGCGCCGTGGACCGGATTGCGCGTGTTGCCGCCGGCGGCCCATTCGGGCGTGTTGGTCTTGCCGAACACGACGGCGCCGGCCGCCCGCAACCGCGCCACGGTGCCGAGATCCTCCGTCGGAACGAAGTCGGCGTGGATGGGCGACCCGTAGGTCGTGCGGAGCCCCGCCGTCTCCTGCGTGTCCTTGACGAGGAGCGGCACGCCGCCGAGCGGGCCGATCGGCTCGCCCCGGGCCAGCCGCGCCTCGACCGCCCGGGCGGCCGCCCGCGCACCCTCGGCGTCGAGCGTCACGACCGCGTTCACGGCGGGGTCGATCGCGGCGATCCGATCCAGGCAGGAATCGAGCGCGGCCACGGGCGAGACCGTCCGGGCGGCGATCGCGTCCCGCAGCGCGACCGCGCCGAGATCGCAGGGGTTCATGGGCAGGCCTCGCTGTCGGACGCCCGATCCTAGCCGCCCGTGCCGGGCCTCGGAAGCGTGCCCCGCGTGCCGCGCAGGCCTTTTCGCGGTGCAGCGTCTTGACGGGAGCCGCGCTGGACTGGACAGGAAGAGGGTTCCCGCGGTGCGGGACGGTATGGGACGACCTTTGATTCGGATGTCATGCAGGGCGGAGAGGCTTTAGCCGCCGCCATCGGCCAGATCGAGGAGCGGTTGCGTCGGGCGAGAGCCGACAGCATCGGTCCGACAAGACACGCGATCGACGACCTCTTTGGATCTATTCTCACTCGAACGTCCGGACACGACGACGTCATGCGCGTCGAGGGCGCGCGGATCCTCTGCTTCCTCTACCTGTCGGAGGTCGAGAGCGGGAAGCGCAGCGCCGGCCTGCAGATCGCCCTGAACAGCCTGCGCCATCTCCGGGAGCCGTGAGGCTCAGGCCCGGCGCGCCACCCTCATGGGCATGCCGGCGCCGGGCCGAAGGGTGACGCGGAGCTTCAGGCTCGGTTGCGCGCCGGCGGCCTCGCCCCGGAGCGCCCGCACGAGCACGACGAGGATGGCGGTCGCCTCCAGGAGGGCGAAGCCCATGCCGATGCAGATGCGGGGGCCGGCGCCGAACGGCAGGTAGGCGTAGCGGTGGCGCGCCTTCGCGGCCTCCGGCGCGAAGCGGCCCGGATCGAACCGGTCGGGATCGGACCAGAGCGCGGCGTGGCGGTGGACGGCGTAGACCGGCACGAAGACCGACATCCCGCGCGGCACGGCCTCGCCGCCGAGGACGAGGTCCTCGCTCGCGTCCCGGACGACGATCGGCGCCGGCGGGTAGAGGCGCATCGCCTCCTGCAGCACCTGGCGCGCGAAGGGCAGCTCGTCGAGATGCTCGGGCCGGAGCGGGCCGCCGCCCGTGACGGCCTCCGCCTCGGCCGCGACCGCGTCGGCCGCCTCGGGATGCAGGTCGAGCAGGTAGAAGGCCCAGGTGAGCGCGAGCGCCGTCGTCTCGTGCCCGGCCGTGATGAAGGTGAGGAGGTTGTCGGCGAGCTCCCGGTCGTCCATCGCCTGGCCGCTCTCCGGGTCCTCCGCGGCGAGGAGGAGCGAGATCAGGTCGCCGCGGTCGTCGCCCGCGGCGCGCCGGGCCGCCACGATCCGCAGGACCTCGGCCCGCAGATAGTCCCGCGCCGCCTCCGCCCGGCGGCGCCCCGGATAAGGCGTCCAGTCCGGCGCCCGCACGAGCCCGAGCATCACGGTCCAGCTGGTCGATTCGAGATAGTCCGAGATGCCGCGCTCCACCCGCCCCGCATCGATGCCGCCGTGCCCGGACAGCATGGTCTCGACGATGATGTCGAAGGTCGTCCGCATCATCTCGTGCGCGACGTCGATCGGGCCGGAGCCCGCACCCGCGAGCCAGCGGTCGCGCGTCGCCTCCGCGGCCGCGATCATGACCGGCACGCAATCGCGGATGCGCTCGTGCCGGAAGATCGGCGACGCGGCCCGCCGCTGCCAGCGCCAATGCGGGCCGTCGGCCGTGAGCAGCCCGCGGCCGAGCGCCGGCTCGAGCGCGCGCAGCATCGAGCGCGACTTCTCGAACTGGTCGGCCCGGTCCACCAGCACCTCCCGGATCAGGTCCGGGTCCATGACGAACAGGGTGTCGCGGCTGACGAAGCGCCGCCGAAAGGTCGGCTCCTCGTAGACGGCCTGCGGCCAGATCTCGAGCGGGTTGCGGACGACCGCGGGCAGAAGCCTCCAGGCGGGCAGCATGGCGGCGGGCGGGCGGATGCGCGCCGGCACGCGGGCGCCCGCCGCGGAGCCGTCGTCGGAACGCGGTGCGATCGTCATCGGCCGCATGTGGCGCGGCCGGGCGGGCGCCGCAACACGGCGGCGGAGGCCGCGCCCGCCGTCTTGCGGCGCCGCCCGGTCCGGCTAGGGTGGCGGCAGGGCCCTCGAGAGGCCGGGAACGGGATGGAGCCATGACGAGCGGAACGGGATGGACGCGGCGTGCGGCGCTCGGAGGGGGAGCCTCGCTGGCCCTCGCCCGGGCGGCCTGGGCGCAGGAGGGCGGCTGGCCGGGCCGGGGCACGGTCCGGATCATCGTCCCCTACCCGCCCGGCGGCTCGACGGACGTGCTGACCCGCATCCTGGCCGAGCGCCTGAAGGACCGGCTCGGCGGGACGTGGGTGATCGAGAACCGGCCGGGCGCCGGCGGCAACATCGGCATCGACGCGGTCGCCAAGGCCGATCCGGACGGGCTCACGATCGGCTCGGCGACCGTCGGCCACTTCGCCATCAACCAGTACCTCTACGCCCGCATGAGCTGGGACGCCGACCGGGACCTCGTCCCCGTCTCGATGACCTGGGACATGCCGAACGTCGCCGTGGTGCCGTCCGAGCACGTCCCCGCCACGACCCTGCCGGAGTTCATCGCCTGGGCGAAGGCGCGCAACGGCGGCATCTTCTTCGGCAGCCCCGGAGTCGGCACCTCGCCGCATCTCTCGGGCGCGCTGTTCGCGACCCGCAACGGCATCCAGGCGACGCACGTGCCGTTCCGCGGCGCCTCGGCCACGATCCCGGCCATGCTGAAGGGCGACGTGCAGCTCGCCATCGACAACCTCGCCTCCTACACGAGCATCATCGAATCCGGCCAGATGCGCGCCCTCGCCATCACGTCGGACGCGCGCTGGCCGACCCTGCCGGCCGTGCCGACCATGGCCGAGGCCGGCCAGCCGAACTTCGTCGTCACGTCCTGGGCGGCCTTCGTGCTGCCGAAGGGCGCGCCCGCCGCCATCGTCGAGAAGCTGTCCGCCGCGCTCCGCGAGATCGCGGCCGAGGCCTCCGTCCGGGATCGCTTCCAGGCCGTCGGCGCCCGGGTCCTCGGCACGGGCCCGGACGCCGTCGTGGCCCTGTCGGCCCGGGAACGGCCCATGTGGCAGGAGATGGTGAAGGTCTCGGGCGCGCGCCTGGAATAGCGACGAATCGCGCACCCGCGCAGCCCCTGGACTCCCGATCATGTCAATGGTTAAGTTGTCCACAAGCTGTGCGTAACGGGTGCAATCATGGATGCCATGAGGGAACGTCGGGCGGAGCAGATGCGCGAGCTTCTGCGCACCGCGCGGGCCGAGAACCGGCGGATCGTGTCCGAAGCGCTGACAGGAGCGAGCCTCGCGGCGGCGGGCCGGCGGCGCGGCAAGAAGCGGAAGGCGCCGCCCCCGGCGCCGGTCGTCCCGAGCCCCTTCCCGATCGACGAGGCGAGCGCGATCCTCCGGCACGCCCTGGACCGGGCGGCGGCCGTCGAGCTGCGCTGGCAGATGATGCGGCAGGAGGCCTGAGGGCCTCGCATTCGACGAAAAGCTGAGGCGGGAAAACGGCTTCGCGCCGCCCCGCGGCGGTCCGGCATCTTGTCTCGACCGATCGCCTCCGGCAGGATCGATGCGCCTGGGGAGGCGACACCATGATGACGATCGGGATGCTCTGGCTCGCATCCGTGGCCGTGTGCCTGGAGATCACGGCGAGGGCGATGGCGCTGGAATGAGGGCCCGCCGGCCCGGCCTCGCCGCGCCGGACGGTCGCGTTGGCGTTCGGTTCGTGCGACGGTGACGCCATGCATGCGAGCCGCCTCGTCTTCGTCCTGAACGGGCCCAACCTCAACCTGCTGGGCAAGCGGCAGCCGGAGATCTACGGCGCCGAGACGCTCGCCGACGTCGAGGCCGGGTGCCGCGCGCTCGCGACCTCGCTCGGGCTCGAGCTCCGGTTCCACCAGTCGAACCGCGAATACGAGATCGTGGACTGGATCCACGAGGCCCGCGAGATCGCGGGCGGGATCGCCATCAACCCGGCCGCCTTCACGCACACCTCCGTCGCGATCCTGGACGCCCTGAACGCGTTCGACCCGCCCGTGATCGAGGTCCACATCTCGAACGTGCACAAGCGGGAGGCCTTCCGGCACCATTCCTTCGTGTCGCTGCGGGCCGACGGCGTCATCGCCGGGTTCGGGACGCAGGGCTACCAGCTGGCGCTGCGCCGCCTCGCGACCCTGATCGAGTCCAGGTCCGCCTGATGGGCCCGGGCCCCTCGGTCGCGCCGGTCAGCGCTGCCCCGTCCAGGTCCAGACGAACAGGAAGGCCAGGAGGACGGTGAGCGCGGCGACGCCGTACAGCGCCACCCCGCCGAACGGCCCGAGGAACCAGAGCGGGATCGGCATCCATCCGGCCAGCAGGGCCAGCACGAGGGCGAGGCCCGTGGCGAACGCGAGCGCGAGGAGCAGGGGACGGACGGGCACCGGACGACTAATAGAGCGAAGTCAACGGGTGCGCCCCGATCTGCGCCTTGCAATTCAGAACCAGTACAACATGGATCAGGGAACCGGCCAGCACCGGCCACGCATGCTTGTCCCGCCCATTCGGCATGGGACGGTTCCGGCCGGGCCGTCCGTCCGCGGGGCCCGTTCGCCCGACGGGGAGCCACGCGGCCCCGGGTCCGGCCCGGGTGCGGCCGTGTGCCCGGCGTCCCGCGGGCCGGCACCCGGCCGGCGCCGAATGACAGGTCGACAACTCATCTTTCTATTGCCGCCGCGGCCGGATCGTGGTGGCTGGCGCGCATGACCGCCCCACGACACAGCGATGTCCGCAACCTCCTGCTGCGGCAGCTCGCCCCCGACGATTTCGACCGGCTCGCCGGAGCCATGGACCGGTTCGAGGCCGGCAACGGCCACCAGTTCGGGCGGCCCGGCGAGACGGTCGCGACGGTCTACTTCCCGGAGGAGGGCCTCGCCTCCGTCACGTCCCAGGACCACCCGATGAAGATCGAGGTCGGGCTGATCGGCTACGAAGGCCTCGTGGGGCTGCCCGTCGTGCTCGGCTGCGGCTCGAGCCCGATGTCCACCTTCGTGCAGCTGCCCGGCCAGTACCTGAGCGTCCCGGCGGACTACTTCGCGGAGGCCCTGCGGGGCAGTCCCACCATGCTGGCCCTGTTCCTGCGCTATGCGCAGGCCTACCAGATCCAGACCGCCTCGACGGCCATCGCCAACGCCTCCTGCGGGATCGAGCAGCGCCTGGCCCGCTGGCTCCTGATGACCCACGACCGGGCGAGCGGCAACGATCTGGCGCTCACGCACGAATTCCTGGCCATGATGCTCGGCATCCGCCGGCCCGGCGTCACGGTCGCGACCCACATCCTGGAGGGCGAGCACGCCATCCGGGCGACGCGCGGACGCATCGAGATCCGCGACCGGGAGACGCTCGTCCAGTTCGCGGGCCGGGCCTACGGCATGGCCGAGGCCGAATACGCCCGCCTCATCGCGCCCCTGTCCCGGCCCGCGGGCGCCGCCGCGCCCTCCCTCGCGGCGCCCATCGCCCGGAGCGCCTGAACGGACTGGCCCCTGGTCCGTTGGCGTGCCGATGCCCGATCTCGGCGAGCTCCTGCCCTCCTCCTACATCGTCGCGCTGACCGGCGCCGGCCTGCTCATCGCGCTGGTGGCCTGGCTGCCGCTCGCCTTGAAGCGTCTGCCGCTGACGCTGCCGATCGTCTGCATCGGGCTCGGCGCCGCCCTGTTCTCGCTTCCGTCCGTCGGCCTGCGTCCCCTGCCCTGGAGCTACCCGCAGGTGACGGAGCGCATGAGCGAGCTCGTCGTCATCATCGCCCTCATGGGGGCCGGCCTGAAGATCGACCGCGTCTTCGACGTCCGGCGCTGGCAGCCGACCTGGCGGCTGCTGGCGATCACGATGCCGCTCAGCATCGCGGCGATCGCGCTGCTCGGGATCGCGGCGGGCCTGCCCTGGGTCTCGGCGCTCCTCCTCGGCGCGAGCCTCGCGCCGACCGATCCGGTCCTCGCCGCCGACGTGCAGGTCGGGCCGCCGCAGACCGGCGAGGAGGACGAGGTCCGGTTCGGCCTCACGTCCGAGGCCGGGCTGAACGACGGCTTCGCCTTCCCGTTCGT
Source organism: Methylorubrum extorquens (assembly GCA_019695455.1). Lineage (GTDB taxonomy): Bacteria > Pseudomonadota > Alphaproteobacteria > Rhizobiales > Beijerinckiaceae > Enterovirga > Enterovirga extorquens_A. The sequence goes on from JAEUAC010000189.1 coordinate 20,393, forward strand.
CCACCTCGCCATCGCGCTCGCCCTCGCGGCGCAGAGCGGCGAGCCCTGGCTCCTGCGCTGGCTGAGCTACAACGTCGTGTGGGAGATCGCGGTCGGCATCCTCGGCGGCTGGCTCGTCGGGCGCCTCTTCGGCTGGCTGGCCTTCCGGCTGCCGGGCGACCGGCAGCTCGCCCGCACGGGCGACGGGCTCGTCGCCATCGGGGCGACCTTCGTGTCCTACGGCCTCACCGAGATGGTGCATTGCTACGGCTTCCTGGCCGTGTTCGTGACCGCCCTCACGATCCGCCACGCGGACCGCGAGCACGACTACCAGCGGGAGATGCACGACATCACCGAGCAGGTGGAGCGGCTGGCCATGATGGTCGTGCTGCTGCTGTTCGGCGGCGCCCTCGTGAGCGGATTGCTCGATCGGGTCGGCATCGCGGACGTCGTGATCGCGCTCGTCGCGCTCCTGGTCATCCGGCCGATCGCGGGCCTGATCGGGCTCGCCGGGTTCGAGGCCTCGACGGGCGAGAAGCTGACCCTCGCCTTCTTCGGCATCCGGGGGATCGGCTCGATCTACTACCTCGCCTACGGGCTCAACCACGCGCCCTTCCCGGGCGGCGAACGCCTCTGGGGCATCGTCGGCCTCATCGTCCTCCTCTCCGTGCTGCTGCACGGCCTCACGGTGACGCCCGCCATGCGCCTCCTCGACCGCACCCACGGCCGCGATCCGGACGATCCGTCCCGGACGCACGTCCCGCCGCCCGGCCTCGCCGGACCCGCCCGATAGCCCGGGGATCTGAGCCCAGGCGACCGGTGGACGAGGGCCGGGGCGGACCTCCGGACCCTGCGGCACCGGCGTCCCGGCCGGGACGCCTCACGACGGGTCCGTCTCCGCCTCGTCGCGCACGACGTTCCGCAGCGTGCCGATGCCCTCGACGGCCACCTCGACGACGTCGCCCGGCACGAGGTAGGCCGGCGGATCGAGCCGCGCGCCCGATCCCGTCGGCGTGCCCGTGAGGATGATGTCGCCGGGCTCGAGCGTGCAGAAGGTCGAGACGTATTCGAGGATGCGCCCGAACGGGAACATGAGCCGGTCGGTCGTGTCGTCCTGGCGCAGCGCGCCGTTGACGTGGGTCGTGATCCGCAGCCGTTCGGCGTCGACCGCGTCCGCCGTGACGATCCAGGGGCCGAGCGCGCCCGAGGACGCCCAGTTCTTGCCGGGCGTCACGTTGAACTTGCCGTGCCGGACCCAGTCGCGCAGCGTTCCCTCGTTGGCGAGCGTGTAGCCCATCACGTGCCGCCGCCACTCGGCCGCCGCGATGCGCCGCCCCGCCCGCCCGATGACGAGGACGATCTCGCCCTCGTAGTCGAGCTGCAGGCTCTCGGGCGGCCGGATCAGGGGCTCGTCCGGCCCCGCGAAGCTCTCGGGAAAGCGGACGAAGAGACTCGGATACGGGGGAAGGTCGGAGGCGTCGCGGTATTCCGCGTTCCGGTCCGGGTAGTTCACGCCGACGCAGAGGCACTTGCCGAAGCGGTCGAGCGGCCGGCGCAGCCGCACGTCGCCCGGGGCGTGGTCGGGCGCCGCCTCCGCATGGGCCGCGGCCGCCGCGAGGCCGTCGCCTGCGATCAGGGCGTCGAGGTCGGGAAAACGGTCGCGGAGGCGCCGGCCGAGATCGACGATCCCGTCCTCGCGCCAGATCCCGTAGGAGACCGCCCCGCCGGACGCGAAGGTGACGAGCTTCATGCGACGGATCCGGGATGGCGGGGCGGCGGAGCGCTCACGCGGCGACGATCGGCGAGGCGGCGTAGGACGGCTCGCGCAGCGGGGTGTCGGCGAAGGGCGTCCCCTCCTCGAACCAGGAGCGCGGCGCGGGCGCGCCCCACAGGGTCTGGCGCTGCGGGTCGCGCAGGTCCCAGCGGATCGGCTCGTGGTCGGGATCGATGGTCTGGTAGTCCGAGCAGTAGATCTCGATCCGGTGGCCGTCCGGGTCGCGGACATACAGGAAGAAGGCGTTCGAGATGCCGTGCCGGCCGGGGCCGCGCTCGATGTTGGCGACGTAGCCCGTCGTCGCCATGAGGTCGAGGAGGTCGATGATGTTCATGGGGCTCGGCACCCAGAAGGCGACGTGGTGCAGCCGCGGCCCGGCGCCGTGCGTGAACGCCATGTCGTGCACGCCGCCCTTGCGGTGCATCCAGGCCGCCCAGAGTCGCGTCCGGTCCTCGTTCTCGGTGTATTCCGTCACCCGGAAGCCGAGGGAATTGTAGAAGGCGACGGACGCGTCCACGTCGTCCGAGAAGCAGTTGAAGTGGTCGATCCGCAGCGGCTTCACGCCCCGGTACAGCGCGAAGGACTGGTGGATGGAGGGCAGCTTCTCCATGCGGAAGTAGAACTCGAGCGGCACGCCCATCGGGTCGACCGTGCGCAGCGTCCGGCCCTGGAAGGGCGGCTCCGCGAACGCGACGGGCAGGCCCCGCGCGGCGAAGAAGGCGGCGGCGCGGTCGAGGTCCTCCTCCGAGAACACCTTGAAGCCCAGGCGGCGCGCGACGGGCACGTCCCCGCGCTCCAGCACCACGCAATGATGGCCGCGCTCCTCCATGGCCCGCAGGTAGAGGCGATCGTCCGTCTCGCCCGTCACCTGGAGGCCGATCGTGTCGGCCCAGAAGGCGCGCGCCGCGGCGAGATCGCGGACGGTCAGCGTGACGTGGTTCAGGCGCACCACGTGGAAGGGCGGTGCGAGCACCGGGGCGGGCACGGGCATGGCGTCTCCTGCGGCCCTCAGGCGCCGATGCGGGGGACCGCGTGGCTGTCGAAGGCGATCGCGACGTTCTTCGTCTCCATGTAGAAGTCGAAGGAATAATCGCCGCCGTCCCGGCCGATGCCGGAGCTCTTCACGCCGCCGAACGGCGTCGGCAGATGGCGGACGTTCTCCGAATTGACCCACACCATGCCGGCCTCGAGATCCCGCGCGACGCGGTGCGCGCGGCCGACGTCCCGGGTCCAGACGTAGCCGGCGAGGCCGTAGCGCACGTCGTTCGCGATGCGGAGCGCATCCCGTTCGTCGTCGAACGGGATCATGGTCAGGACCGGGCCGAAGATCTCCTCCTGGGCGATCCGCATGCCGGTCTCGGCCCCGAGATAGAGCGTCGGCTCGACGTAGTTGCCCGCCCCGCCCATCGCCCGGCCGCCGCCGCAGGCGACCGTCGCGCCCTCCTGCCGGGCGAGCGCCGGGTAGGACAGCACCTTCTCGGCATGGCGCGGATGGATGAGCGGCCCGAGCTCGGTCGCGGGATCGAGCGGATGCCCGACGCGGATGCGCCGGACGCGCTCGGCGGCCTTGCGGGCGAAGTCGTCGTAGATCGAGCGCTGCACGAGCGCCCGCGAGGCGGAGGTGCAGCGCTCGCCGTTCAGCGAGTAGATCATGAAGAGGACCGCATCGAGCGCGCGGTCGAGATCCGCGTCGTCGAAGACGATGACGGGGTTCTTGCCGCCGAGCTCGAAATGGACGCGCTTCAGCGTCTCGGCGCCCTGCCGCATGATGTGCGAGCCCGTGGTCGTCTCGCCCACGAAGGCGACGGCCCTGATGGCCGGATGCTCGGTGAGGGCCCGGCCCGCCGTCTCGCCGAGCCCGTGGACGAGGTTCACGACGCCGGCCGGCCCGCCATGGGCCCGGATCGTCTCGTCCATGATCTCGGCGAGGATCACGGCCGAGAGCGGCGACCATTCGGCCGGCTTGTGGACCACCGTGCAGCCGGCCGCGAGCGCGGGCGCGATCTTCCACGTCGACAGCATGAAGGGCGTGTTCCAGGGCGTGATCACGCCGACGGGCCCGATCGGCTGGCGCATCGTGTAGTTGACGTGGTCGACATCCGGCAGCGCGAGGCCGTTCTGCGCCTCCGGCGCCCGGTCGGCGTAGAAGCGGAAGTTCTCGGCGCCGCGCAGCGCCGCCTTGGCCATGTAGCGGATCGGCTGCCCCGTATCGGCGCTCTCGACCAGCGCGATCTCGTCCGCCCGCGCCACGATCGCGTCGGCGATGGCGTGCAGGATCCGGCGGCGCTTCGCGCCCGGCACGTCGCGCCAGTCCCGGAACGCCGCGGCGGCCGCCAGGGCCGCGCGGTCGATCTCGGCCGGCCCGCCGGCCGCGACCCGGCATTGCGGCGCGTTGGTCGTCGGATCGAGGGTGTCGAAGGTCTCGGTCCCCGTCACCCGCTCGCCCGCGATCAGGTGGGGCACGGTGGCGTCGCGGAACCGGGCCAGCGCGGCCTCGGCCCGCGCCAGGGCGTCGGAGAGCGTCGGATCGGCGTCGCGGGTCATGCCGGCTGTCCCTCGGTCGTGCCCTTGCGGGCGAGGCGGTCGTGCAGGTTGTTCGTCTTGAGCGAGGCCGCGCCGTCGATCTCCTGGACCTCGACCGTGAGGCCCAGGCCGCGGGACGCGAAGGCCGTCGCGGTCTCCGCCTCGAGCGCGGCCATGAGGGCCGCCGCGACGCGCCGCCGGGTCTCGGCGTCGCGTCCCGCCCCGATCCGGGCGACCACGGCCACGAAGGCGTTGTCGGGATCCCCGTCCGCGACCGCGAACACGTCCCGCCGCGCGGCCCGCGTGCGCAGGCCGCCGATCGGGAAGACCCCCGTCGCCAGCGCGGCGGCATGGATCGCGTCCACGAGCCGCCGCGGCGACAGGTCGGGCTCGAGGTTGGCGGAATACTCGACGACGACGTGGGGCATGACCGTCGACCTCCCTCGCGGCCGGGCTCCGCGATCTCGGACCGGCCCACGGATGCTCCGCCGCGAGACATTTAACGTGTTAAGCGTCCGGCGGCAACAATGCGCCCGACGCTCGGGCCGGCGCGCGGTCAGCGTTCCGGCGGCGGGTCGTCGGCCTCGTAGGGCGGCATCGCGGCCATGGTCTGCTCGAGCTCGCGCAGCAGGTCCTGCAGGAGCGCGAACTTGTCGGGCCCGATGGCGGCCGCGATCCGCCCGTAGATGATCTCGGAGGCGGGCGAGACCGTCTCGATCAGCCGCAGGCCGCTCGGGCTGATCGAGACCAGCCCGCGCCGCAGGTCCGGCTCGGCGCTGCGCCGGAGGATCAGCTCCCGCGCCTCGAGGTCGCGGACGATGCGCGACAGGCTCGGCGGCAGGAGGAAGGTCGCGCGGGCGAGCTCGGTCACCTCGATCTCGCGCACGCTCGTCAGCGCGCGCAGCACCCGCCATTGCTGCTCCGTGAGGTCGTGCCGGCGCAGGGAGGCGCGGAAGTGCCGCATCACGGCCTCGCGTGCGCGCAGCAGCGACATGGGCAGCGACTTCGAGAAGTCGCGCAGGCGGACCTTGGTGCGGCCGACCTCGTGGGCCGGTCCGGTCGAGCTGCGGCTGCCGTTCGCGTCCATCGGCGTTCCTCGCGCGGGCCGGTGCGCGGCCGACCCGCGACCTTCGCTCCCCGGCGGAGCCGAACGCTGCGGCTCGCTCGGTCGCCGGGCGGACGGGCGGCGCGCGCCTTGCCGGGACGGTATCGCGCGCCGACGCGCCGCGCTACGAGGCGCGACCGGTGACGCGGCCAGATCCCCTCAAGAACGGGAGCGCCGGCCACCGTCCGTCCCCCGGGACGGCGACCAGCAGGGAGGTTTCCATGAGCGGCGCGCTCGCATCCGGTCCGTCGGCTTCGCACCGGTACGGCACCCACGAGGTCCTGAACCAGGCGCAGCCCGCCAGCGGCTTCAACGCCTTCTCGGGCGACGTCGTGCTGCGCTCCGCCATCGCGCGCGAGGCGCCCTGGGCGGCCGATCGCTGCGCCGCGCTTGGCGCCGTCGCGGGCGACGCGGACGTGCAGGAGCTGGCCCGCCTGGCCAACCGCCACCTGCCGGAGCTCAAGACCCACGACCGCTTCGGCAACCGGATCGACTGGGTCGACTTCCATCCGAGCTGGCACGACCTGATGGCGCTCGCCTGGACGCACGAGGTCCCGAACCTCGCCTGGCGCACGAACCAGAAGAACGGACACTTCGCCCGGGCCGTGCTGTCCTACATCTGGAACCAGGTGGAGCAGGGCACGGGCTGCCCGACCGGCATGGCCTATGCCGCCTATGCCGGCTTCAAGGCCGAACCGGCGCTCGCCGTCTGGGCCGAGAAGGTCAAGGGGACGGATTACGAGTTCTCGCGACGCGAGGTCGGGGACAAGCCGTCCATCGTCGTCGGCTACGCGATGACGGAGAAGCAGGGCGGCTCCGACCTGCGGGAGACGCAGACGACGGCGCGGTTCTCGCACTCGTCCGACTACCACGGCAAGACGGCCCGCTGGTACGAGCTGACGGGCCACAAGTGGTTCTGCTCGGTCCCGCAGTCGGACGGCTTCTTCACGCTCGCCAAGGTGGCCGGCGAGGTGACCTGCTTCTTCCTGCCGCGCACGCTGCCGGACGGCCGCTTCAACAACTTCTTCGTCCAGAGGCTCAAGGACAAGGCGGGCAACAAGTCGAACGCGTCGAGCGAGGTGGAATATGCCGGCACGCTGGCGATCCTGGTCGGCGAGGAGGGCCGCGGCCTGCGCGAGATCCTCTCGCACGCCCATCTCACGCGGCTCGACTTCGCGGTCGGCTCGGCCGGCCTGATGCGGCAGGCGCTGACGCTCGCGCTGCAGCACACGACCACCCGGACGGCCTTCGGCTCCTCCATCGCCGAGCGGCCCATGATGACCAACGTCCTGGCCGACATGGCCGTGGAGGTCGAGGCGGCCACCCTGATGGCGCTGCGCGTCGCCCGCGCCACGGACGACCTGGACAGCGTCGAGCACGAGCGCCTGCTGGCCCGGGTGGCGACGCCCGCGGCCAAGTACTTCAACTGCTCGCGCGCGCCGTCCATCGCCTTCGAGGCGCTGCAATGCCACGGCGGCAACGGCTTCATCGAGGAGAACCCGATGGCGCGCCTCTACCGCGAGGCGCCCCTGAACAGCGTCTGGGAGGGCACGGCCAACATGATGTGCATGGACGTGCGCCGCGCCATGCAGCGGGATCCCCGGACCGTGGAGGCCCTGTTCGACGAGGTGCGGCCGCTTGCGGGCCAGGACGGACGGTTCGACGCCATGGTTCGCCACACCGAGGGCCTGGTCCGGGCGGCGGCGGAGGACGAGTTCCTGGCGAGGCCCATGACGGAGGCGGTCGCGCGCCTCCTCCAGGGCGCCGAACTCCTGCGCCACAGCACCCAGGAGGTGGCCGACGTGTTCCTCGCCAGCCGCAATCCCGGATCGACCGGGGCCTGGGGCTCGCATTACGGCACGCTCGGCGCCTCGGTCGGCGGCGCGACGGCGCTGGCGATCGTCCGCCGCGCCGTGGTCACCGGATCGGAGGCGGAGGATCGCCCGGCCCGCGCGCCCTAGCGCAGCGCAGTCCGGGCCGCGTCGTTCACGCCCGCGTGATGGTCGAGCCAAGTAGCAGGCCCGACCGTCGGCACCGGTTAGTCTGCCTTTAATCGTCCGACGAGCGCGACCATTCAGGACATGCCGAGTTGGTGGTCTTTGGTTCGTCACGACGAGGGGAAGACGCATGTCCGATATCGGAGGCTACATCTGGTTCATCGGCCTGGGAGCCGGGATCGTCATCCTCGGCCTGGCCATCGCCTACGCGTCCGCGCGCCGTCGGAAGCCCGGCGTCGCCCATCCGAACGCCGCCTGGGAGCAGGCGGCCGCCGAGAGCGGGCACGACTCGGTCGCGAGGCAGCCGCCGCAACCCTGAACGGCCCCGCCCGGCCGACGCGAACGGGCACGCACGACGTCGTCGTCTGGACTGCGACGACGTCGCGATTTGTTGAGGAAGTCCCCTCCATGCTGGGGCGCGACTGTCCGATCACGTGTGGGGAGCATCCGATGCGCGCACTCTTCGCGGCCCTGTCCGGCGCCGTCGGGCTGGGCGCGGCGCTGCTCCTCCTCTCCATGGCCTGGAAGGCGAAGGAGCGCGGCTCGATGGGCGAGGTCGCGATCGCGGTCCTGGGCGGCGCGGTGGCGCTCGGCCTCGTCTGGCTGGCGGTCCGGGCGGCCCGGGGCGACATCGACTTCCGTTCGCGCCACAAGGCCCGTCCCAAGCCGTGAGACCCCGCGGAGGCCACCCACCGGCCGACCGAGCCGGACGGCGCCGCGGCGCCGGCTAGGGCTCCGTGGCCACGGACCACGCCGCGGCGGCGACCGCGTCGGGGCGGAAATGATGGAGCATGTGGCCCATCCCGTGCAGCCACTCGAACCGGGCTCCCGGGATCTGCCACGACGCCCGCCAGCCATGCGCGAGCGGGTTCGTCACGATGTCGGCGCTCCCGCACAGGATGTGGACCGGCACCCGGCAGGACCCGTAGGCCGCAGCGCTGCGGGTCAGGTCGCCGAAGAGCGCGTTGGCGTTCTCGCCGTCCGCGACGAGCCGGTCGGCCCGGCCGGCCAGCGCGAACGGGAAGCCGGCCGCGAACGAGTCCGGCATGGCCTGCGGCAGGAACATGGCGGGCCACAGGATCGGCAGGGTCACCGGATCGGTCAGGCGCAGGGCGGGCGCGAGCACCTCGGCCGCGAACGGGGCCGCGCGCAATCCGAACAGGACGTGCTCCAGCCGCACCTCCGGAAAGCAGATCGGCGAGATCGCGACCACGCCGCCCGTCTCGTCCGGGAACGCCATGCCGTGCGCGAGCGCCACCGCGCCGCCGAAGGAATGCCCGACGATCGTCGGCCGTCGCATCCCCGTCGCCCGGGCGAAGTCGCGGACGATCTCGGCCTGGCGCCAGACGGAGGCGTCGGCGAGCCGGACATAGCCGCTGTCGCCGTGGCCGGGCCGGTCGATGGCGACGACGTGGAAGTGCTCGGCGAGGGTCGCCATCGGGCCGAGCCACATGTCGTCGAGGGTCGTCAGCGCGCCGTGGACCAGGATCAGGTCCGGCCCCTCGCCCGCCTCCACGTAGGCCAGCGTCGGCCCGTCCGGGACGGAGAGGTAGCGGCGCTCCGGCGTCGGCGGCGTCGGGACCGGCAGCCGGCCGGGATCGAGGCGGAGGTTCATGTCAGGAACCCTGCCCGGACGGAGGCGGCGAGGCCGGCGCCGATCGGCTCGCGACCATGCTCGTGCAGGGGCATCGTAGTCTCCCGTCGCCCCCCGGCGATCGGCGGGCCCGCACAGGTACGCGCGAGAGCGCGGTCGGTTCGGATCGGAGGCCCTCGCGAGGCCTGCGGCAGATCGGCCGCACCCTCCCGCCGCGCAACCCCGCGCCCGACACGGGCGTTGCAGACCGCGCCGACACGCGGGCGGCGGGGAAACGAACGTGGATGGCATCGGCATGGCGGCCAAGCCCGACGCCGGCGTGCTCCTGGCGGCGGTCGAATCGACCAGCGAGGCGGTCCTCATCACGCTGGCGGCCCTCGACGAGCCCGGCCCCCTGATCGAATACGCCAACCCCGCCTTCACGCACCTGACCGGGTACCGGGCCGACGAGGTCGTCGGCCGGTCGCCGCGCTTCCTCCAGGGTCCGGGCACCGACCGGAGCGTGCTCGACCGGATGCGGGCCGCGCTGGTCGCGGGCCGGTCGTTCCAGGGCGAGGCCCTGAACTACCGCAAGGACGGCTCGGCCTACATGGTCGAATGGCTGATCACGCCGGTGCGGAACGTCGAGGGCCGCCTCACCCACTGGATCTCCGCCCAGCGGGACGTCACCGACCGGCGCGCCATGGAGGACCGGCAGGCGCTCCTCGTGCGCGAGCTGCATCACCGGGTGAAGAACACGCTCGCGACCGTCCAGGCCGTGCTCAACGCGACGCTCCGGTCGGCGCAGGGGTTCGACGCCTTCCGCAAGGCCTTCGCGAACCGGATCGGCTCGCTCGCCAAGACGCACAACCTCATCACGGAAGGGGCGGCGCAGGCCGTGTCGTTCGAGACGCTGCTCCGGACCGAGCTCCAGGCCTACGACGAGCCGGGGCGCGGACGCGTCGTCCTCGACGGCCCGGCGGTCACGCTGCCGTCCGAGATCGCGGTGCCCGTCGGGATGGCGCTGCACGAGCTCGCCACCAACGCGGTCACGCACGGCGCCCTGAGCCATCCGGAGGGGCGGGTGGAGGTCCGCTGGACGGTCGCGGACCGGACGCTGACCCTGACCTGGAACGAGCACGGCGCCCCTCCGCCCTCCCTGCCGACCCGGGAAGGCTTCGGCTCGCTTCTCCTGAACCGCATCCTGACCGCCCAGATCGGGGCACGGGTCGACATCGCCTTCGACCGGGACGGCCTGCGCGTGAGCGTGACGATCCCGCTCGGGGCGGAGGGCGAGCGTCCGCGTCCGCCCGGCCCTGCCGATCCCGCGTGACCTCGCCGGACACGCCTCAGACCGCCCCGGCGCCGTCGCGCCTCACGGCGCGGCGATCATCTCCCTGATCCGGGCCGCCAGGGTGTCCATGCCGAACGGCTTCGTCACGACCTCCATGCCGGGTGCGAGATGGCCGTGCCCGACCGCCGCGTTCTCGGCGTAGCCCGTGATGAACAGCACCTTGAGCCCGGGCCGCGCCACCCGGGCGGCATCGGCCATCTGGCGACCGTTCATGCCTCCCGGCAGCCCGACATCGGTGACGAGGAGGTCGATGCGGACGTCCGACTGGAGGACCTTCAGCCCCGAGGCGCCGTCCGCCGCCTCGATGGCGGAATAGCCGAGCTCCCCCAGGACCTCGGTGACCAGCATGCGCACGGTCGGCTCGTCGTCCACGACGAGCACCGTCTCGCCCGCGACGGCCCGCGGGGCCGCGAGGAGCTCGGCCGTCGTCTCCGGCGCCTCCACCTCGCCCTCCAGTCGCGGCAGGACGATGCAGACGCTGGTGCCTTCGCCCGGCGTCGAATGGATGCGGACCTGTCCGCCCGACTGCTTGGCGAAGCCGTAGATCATCGACAGGCCGAGGCCCGTTCCCTGGCCGAGCGGCTTGGTCGTGAAGAACGGGTCGAAGGCCTTCGCGATGACGTCGGGCGTCATGCCGGTCCCCGTGTCGGAGACGCAGAGCGCGACGTACTGGCCCGGTTCGAGATCGC
>JAEUAC010000256.1 GCA_019695455.1 Methylorubrum extorquens
CCGGGCGCCGTCTCCATCGCGTGGTTCGAGGACGGCACCACCAACGTGTCGACGAATTGCGTCGACCGGCACCTGGCGGATCGGGGCGACAAGGTGGCCATCCTGTGGGAGGGCGACGACCCGAAGGACTCCCGCGCCGTCACCTACCGCGAGCTCCACGCGGAGGTGTGCCGCTTCGCCAATGTCCTCAAGGGACGGGGCGTCGGCAAGGGCGACCGCGTCACCCTCTACATGCCGATGATCCCCGAAGCCGCCTTCGCCATGCTGGCCTGCGCCAGGATCGGAGCCGTCCATTCCGTCGTCTTCGGCGGCTTCTCGCCTGACGCGCTGGCGGGCCGCATCACGGGCTGCGACTCGCGCGTCGTCATCACGGCCGACGAGGCCCTGCGCGGCGGCCGCGTGGTGCCGCTGAAGCAGAACGTCGACGCTGCCATCGCCAAGGCCGGCATCGTGGAACACGTGGTGGTGGTGAAGCGCACGGGCGCCGCCGTCGCCATGACGGAGGGCCGCGACGCCTATTACGACGAGCTCGCCGCCACGGTGGGCCCGGATTGCCCCGCCGAGGAGATGGAGGCCGAGGCGCCGCTCTTCATCCTCTATACGTCGGGCTCGACCGGGCAGCCGAAGGGCGTGCTGCACACCACCGCCGGCTATCTCGTCTACGCCGCCATGACGCACCAATACGTCTTCGACCTGCACGAGCACGACATCTACTGGTGCACCGCCGATGTCGGCTGGGTCACGGGCCACAGCTACATCGTTTACGGGCCGCTCGCCAACGGCGCCACGACCCTGATGTTCGAGGGCGTGCCCAACTACCCCAGCGTGTCGCGCATGTGGGAGGTGGTGGACAAGCACAAGGTATCGATCCTGTATACCGCCCCCACGGCCATCCGGGCCCTCATGGGGGCCGGCGACGCTCCCGTGAAGGCGACGAGCCGCGCCAGCCTGAGGTTGCTCGGCTCGGTCGGCGAGCCCATCAATCCCGAGGCCTGGGACTGGTATCACCGCGTCGTCGGCGACGGCCGCTGCCCCATCGTGGACACGTGGTGGCAGACCGAGACTGGCGGCATCCTGATCACGCCGCTGCCCGGCGCCACCGCGTTGAAGCCGGGATCGGCGACGCGGCCCTTCTTCGGCGTGAAGCCCGAGGTCGTGGACGCCGAGGCCAAGGTGCTGTCCGGCCCCTGCGAGGGCAACCTCGTCATCGCCGACAGCTGGCCGGGCCAGATGCGCACCGTCTACGGCGACCACAAGCGTTTCGAGGAGACCTACTTCTCGGCCTATCCGGGCAAGTACTTCACGGGCGACGGCTGCCGCCGCGACCAGGACGGCTATTACTGGATCACGGGGCGGGTGGACGACGTCATCAACGTGTCCGGCCATCGCATGGGCACGGCGGAGGTCGAGTCCGCGCTCGTCGCCCATCCCAAGGTGTCGGAGGCGGCCGTGGTCGGCTTTCCGCACGACATCAAGGGCCAGGGCATCTACGCCTACGTGACCCTCATGCAGGGCGAGGCGAGCTCGGACGACCTCCGCAAGGAGCTCGTCGCCCATGTGCGCCGCGAGATCGGGCCGATCGCCTCGCCGGACCTCGTCCAGTTCGCGCCCGGTCTGCCGAAGACCCGCTCGGGCAAGATCATGCGGCGCATCCTCCGCAAGATCGCCGAGAACCAGGCCGGCTCGCTGGGCGACACCTCGACGCTCGCCGACCCGGCCGTGGTCGACGACCTCGTGGCGAACCGGCAGAACAGGAAGGCGGGAAAGACCGCCTGACGGCGTCGTCCCCGCCGCGCGGGAGCGTCGCCGAGGCTCCCGCCGATCCGCGGCCACGACCCGCCGCGTCCGGGCCCTGGTCGCCCGGACGCCGGGCCGGCCGCTCGCGCGCTCGTGACGGAACGGCCGCGATCCACCCCGGTTGAATCAGCCGCTCCGGCCGGGAGCCCGGGGAGCGAACGATGGCGACGAGACACGCAGGCGAGCCTGCCATCGGCATTCCGCGCGGCGTGGCCGACACGCTCACCTTGTGGGATTGGCGCCGCCGGATCGGCGATCTCTACGGCGAGATCCGCCGGCTGGACGGCGAGGCGGGCTGGGAGATCTGGCGCGACACGCGGAACGCCCTGTTCCGCGACCATCCGCAGAGCCCGCTCGCGGGGCACGACCCGGGCTCCTTCCCGGGTCTTCCCCTGTTCCCCTACGATCCGGCGCTCCGCTTCGTGGTCGAGACCGAGCCGGTCTCGGGCGCGGCCGCCATCCGGGTCGAGGTGGGCCACGACGGCGCGCTCGCCTTCACGCCCTTCTGCCGCACGCGCGGCCTCGCCGGTCCGCTCGGCGCCGAGCTGACGCTCTACTGGATCGGCGGCTACGGGGGCGGCGTGTTCCTGCCGTTCCGCGACGGCACGACGGCGCGCGAGACCTATGGCGGGGGCCGCTACCTCCTCGACACGATCAAGAGCGCCGATCTCGGACAGGACGACCGGGGCCGGGCCATCCTCGACTTCAACTTCGCCTACAACCCGTCCTGCGCCTATTCCGAGAAATGGGTGTGCCCCCTCTCGCCGCCTGAGAACACTCTTCTCCCAGCGCTTCGCGGCGGAGAGAAAAAGCCTCTTCACAGCTCCTAGAAGAGGCGTATGATCTCCGGACGGCGGTGGCGCTCCGCGAACCGACCGATGGAGATGGACACATGGCCCTGCCGCGCTGCTTCACCGACCATCCGGCGACGGTCGGCGAGACCTATCCGGAGCACATGCGGATGTCCCTGTCCTACGCCGTTCCGCTGACGAAGGCGGCGGCCGCGGCCTACATGCACGCGCTCCTGCCGTTCCTCTTCACGACCACGGCGTCGGGGATCGTGAAGGGCCTCCACGATCGCATGACGCGGCGCTGCAAGGCGTGCCCGTCCGGGCCGGCCCATCGGCCCGATCTGTTCGTCCAGCCCGCGACGCCCGGTCCGCGCGAGACGATGCTGGCCTGGGACCCGGCCATCTGAGGCCGGCCTACCCGGCGGCGAGCCGGCCGAGCTCCGCGACGACCCGATCGTTCGCGAGCCATTCGGCGACCCGCGGCGCGACGAGGCGCTCCCGCCGCGCCGACCGGTAGGACGCGAAGCTGCCCTCGACGAAGGGGCGGAGCCGGATCGGGACGGGCATCGCCGGTCCGACGGCCGGCTGCAGGAAGACGAGGCTCCCCGGGAGGCCCAGCGGCTCCGCGATGCCCGGATAGACCGGGAAGGCGCCGAGCCGGACGATCTCGTCCTCGACGTAGGAATCGAGATCGAGCTCGGGCACGGGCAGGCCCATCCGGACGGCGAGCCCGCGGGCGAGGTCGTTCGTCACGAACGTGCGGGGATGGTTCACGAGGTGCATGAAGGGCCCGCGCCGGGCCCAGCGGGCG
>JAEUAC010000416.1 GCA_019695455.1 Methylorubrum extorquens
AAAGCCGGGATCCAGCCCTTCCCGCAAGCCCTATTGGGAAACCGCTGTGCTGCCCTGGGCACCGGCCTTCGCCGGTTTGAGCGGAGAGGGTGCCCCCCTCGCCGCTCGTACCGGCGAAAGCCGGGACCCACCCTTCCGCGCGAGCCCCACCGGCCTCCGCCGGTGTGAGCGGAGAGGCTGTCCCCCACCCGCTCGTCCCGGCGAAGACCGGGACCCGCCTAGCCCGTCGTGTCCGCGATCCGGTCCAGGAAGGCGCGGCCGTAGAGGGCGAGCTTGCGTTCGCCGACGCCCGCCACCTCGCGCATCTCCGTGAGGTCGCGCGGGCGGTCCTTCGCCATCTCGATGAGCGTGCGGTCGGGAAAGACGATGTAGGCCGCGACGCCCTCGTCGCGGGCGATCTGGGCACGGAGCTTGCGCAGGCTCTCGAAGAGCGTGGCCGCGTCCTCGTCCAGGCCGTCGAGCCGGTCCGCGCGCTCCTGGCGGCGGCCGCGGGGGCGGGCCGCGGCCTCCTCGGGCGGGCGCAGCGCGATGCGCTCGCGGCCGAAGAGGATCGCCTCGCCCTTCTCCGTGATGGCGAAGCCGCCGTGCTCGGCCGAGGCCTCGCCGAGCGCGCCCGCCGCGAAGAGCTGGCGCATGACGATGCCCCAGGCGCGCTTGTCGCGGTCGCGCCCGACGCCGAAGGTCTTGATGCGGTCGTGGCCCAGCCGCGTCACGGCCTCGCTGGTCTCGCCGACGAGCACGCAGGCGAGATGCGCCGCCCCGAATCGCTGGCCCGTGCGGGCCACGGCGGACAGCACCTTCTGGGCGGCCTCGGTCGCGTCCTCGAGCGCCACGCCGCCCCGGCACAGGTCGCAATGGCCGCAGGGGCCGCTCTCCTCGCCGAAATAGGCCAGCAGCGACTGGCGGCGGCAGAGCGCGCTCTCGCAGAGGTCCACCATGGCGGAGAGCCGCTTCTCCTCCACGCGCCGCCGCTCGGGGCCGATGTCCTTGTCGGCGATCTGGCGGCGGCGGAGCCGGATGTCGTCGAGGCCGTAGAGCGTGAGCGTCGCGGCCGGCAGGCCGTCGCGGCCCGCGCGGCCGATCTCCTGGTACCAGCCCTCCACGCCGCCCGGCATGTCGGCATGCACGACGAAGCGTACGTCCGGCTTGTTGATGCCCATGCCGAAGGCGACCGTCGCCACCATGACGATGCCGTCCTCCTGGAGGAACGCGTCCTGGCGCTCCGCCCGCACGGCCGCGTCGAGCCCGGCGTGGTAGGCGAGGGCGCGGTGGCCGCGGCCCGTCAGCGTCTCGGCGAGCTTCTCCGTCCGGTCGCGCGAGGAGGCGTAGATGATGCCGCTCTCGCCCTTGTGGTCGCGCAGGAAGGTCTCGATCTGCTCGGCCGGCCGGTCCTTCGGGGCGAATCGCAGCGCGATGTTCGGCCGGTCGAAGGAATGGACCAGCGTCACGGGCGGCGCGGGGAAGAGCTGGGCCGCGATGTCGGCCCGCGTCGCCCGGTCGGCCGTCGCCGTGAAGGCCGCCACCGGCACGGCGCCCAGCGCCTCCCTGACGCGGGCGAGCTGGCGGTATTCGGGCCGGAAGTCGTGGCCCCATTGCGAGACGCAATGCGCCTCGTCGATGGCGAGGCGCCGGATGCCGGCCCGCCGCAGCCGGTCGGCGAGGCCGCCCGCGGCCAGCCGCTCGGGCGAGACGAACAGGAGCCGCAGCTCGCCCGCATCGAGCTGCGCCAGCGTCTTCAGGCGCGAGGCGTCGTCCTCGGCGGAGTTCAGGGTGGCGGCCGGGACGCCCAGCGCCTCCATCTGCCGCACCTGGTCGCGCATGAGGGCGATGAGGGGCGAGACGACGACCGTCAGGCCGCCGTCCACGACGGCCGGGAGCTGATAGCAGATCGACTTGCCGGAGCCCGTCGGCATGACGGCGAAGACGTCGCGGCCGTCCAGGCACGCGGCCACGATCTCCTCCTGGCCGGGCCGGAAGGCGTCGTAGCCGAACACGTCCTTCAGGGCCCGGCGGGCCCCGTCCGGGGCCCGAGGGGCCCCCTCCATCGCCGTCATCGCTTCCGCATCTAGGAAAGGGGGCGCGCCTTCGATAGAGGCGGGCGCTCCCGGTTTCTTACGATCGACGGACCATGACGGACACCCTGCCCGACCGCCTCTCCACCGATCCCGCGAGCCCGCATCACGATGCCGCGCTGCTCGAGCGCGGCATCGGCATCCGGTTCAACGGGACCGAGAAGACCAACGTCGAGGAATATTGCGTCTCGGAGGGCTGGGTCCGCGTCGCGGCCGGCACGGCCCGGGACCGCAAGGGCAACCCGATGACGATCAAGCTGAAGGGCGCCGTCGAGCCCTATCTGCGCGACCCCGCCTGAGCGAGGGGCGGGGCGGGCCGCGCGCGGCCCGCGGCCGCTACGCCATGCCGAGCGCCTGCATGTAGAGCTCGAGGATCGCCTCCTCCTCCTGGCGCTCCGCATGGTCCTTCTTGCGGATGCGCAGGATGGACCGGACGGCCTTCGAATCGAAGCCGCGCCCCTTCAGCTCGGCGAAGACGTCCTTGATGTCGCCCGCGATCCCGGCCTTCTCCTCCTCCAGGCGCTCGATCCGCTCGACGAACTGCTTCAGCTCCTCGGCGGCGACACCGGTCTCCGCGACGTCTGCGGCCATGACGGACCAACTCCCCGACCCGCCGCCATCCGGGCGGGTTCACGCGTTTCACGAGGCGGAGGCGTGCCCGCCCCGTCCCGCAGGGTCAAGGCCGGCGGGACGCGTGTCCCCGTTCACCACATGTCGAGCGCGATGCGGGCCTCGTCGGACATGCGGCTCTGGTCCCACGGCGGATCGAAGACCATGTCGACCTTGACGTTGCGCACGCCGGGCACCGCCGCGACGGCGTTCTCGACCCAGACGGGCATCTCGCCCGCCACGGGGCAGCCCGGCGCCGTCAGCGTCATGTCGATCGCGACGTCGCGGTCGTCGCCGATGTCGACCTTGTAGATCAGGCCGAGCTCGTAGATGTCGGCCGGGATCTCGGGATCGTAGACCGTCTTCAGGGCCGCCACGATGGCGTCCGTCATGCGGTCCATCTCCTCCGGCGGGAGGGCGGACGGGGAGGCCGGTTCGGCCGGCGAGGGGCCGTCTGTCATGATTGCATCCTCAATGTCAGCAGGGCGGGCGTCGTCATGCCGGCCGTCGGGAACGGAAGGTGGTCGCCGACCCGCCTCCCGCGTCTCAGTGTGCGGTCAGGAAGGCCCGCCCGGCGAGAGCCACCGTGATCGCGAGATTGAACCCGACCATCCATTTGACCAGCGTCAGCTCGCCCCGGACGGCGACGATCTCCGTCTTGAGGCCCGTGATCTGGTTGTCGTAGCTCGCGACCTCGGAGGCTGCCTTCTTGGCCTTCTCGTCCTCGGCACCGGCCGACCGCAAGGCGTCGTACAACTCACCCATCATGACGGCCATCGGCGCGAAATCCCTGGTGTCTCCCCGCGAAGATAGGGCGCGGGCGCCGGAAACGCGACTCTAGCCGAACAGGCCCTGCGCCTTCTGCAGCGCGTCCGCCAGCGCGTCGACCTCCTCCATCGTGTTGTAGAGGCCGAAGGAGGCCCGGCAGGTCGAGGTCGCGCCGAAGCGGTCGAGGAGCGGCATCGCGCAATGCGTGCCGGCCCGCACGGCGACGCCCTGGCGGTCGATCACGGTCGCGACGTCGTGGGCGTGCGCGCCCTGCATCTCGAAGGCGAGGATCGGTCCCTTGCCGGGCGCCGTCCCGATGATGCGGATCGAGTTCATCGCCCCGAGCCGCTCGTGCGCGTAGGCCGAGAGCGCCTCCTCGTGCCGCCGGATGGCGGGGCGGCCGACGCGCTCCATGAAGCGGAGCGCGGCCCCGAGGCCCACGGCCTCGACGATGGCCGGCGTGCCGGCCTCGAAGCGATGGGGCGGGTCGCCGTAGGTGACCTCGCCGCAGGCGACCGTCCTGATCATCTCGCCGCCGCCCTGGTAGGGCGGCAGACGCTCCAGCCATTCCGTCTTGCCGTAGAGCACGCCGATCCCGGTCGGGCCGTACACCTTGTGGCCGGTGAGGACGTAGAAGTCGGCGTCGAGCGCCCGCACGTCCACGTCGAGATGCACGGCCCCCTGGGCCCCGTCCACGAGCACGGGGATGCCCCGGTCGTGGGCGAGCCGGATGATGTCGGCGATCGGCGTCACGGTGCCGAGCACGTTCGACATGTGCGTGATGGCGACGATCTTCGTGCGCGGCGTCAAGAGCTTCTCGAATTCGTCGAGCTGGAACGCGCCTGTCTCGTCGACCGGCGCCCACTTGATGACGGCCCCCTTGCGCTCCCGCAGGAAGTGCCAGGGCACGATGTTGGAATGGTGCTCCATGATGGAGAGCACGATCTCGTCGCCCTCGCCGATCAGGCTCTGGCCCATCGTGCTGGCCACGAGGTTGTAGGCCTCGGTCGCCGACTTCGTGAAGACGATCTCGTCGACCGATCCCGCGTTGAGGAAGTCCCGCACGCTCTCGCGCGCCGCCTCGAAGGAATCCGTCGCGGCGTTCGCCATGTAGTGCAGGCCGCGATGGACGTTGGCGTAGCCCGTCTCCATCACGTCGACCATCGCCTGGATGACCTCGCGCGGCTTCTGGGCCGAGGCCGCGTTGTCGAGATAGACGAGCGGTTTGCCGTAGACCTGCTGCGACAGGATCGGGAACTCGGCCCGCAGCGCCTGGACGTCGTAGCTCGGCAGGAAGGGTGCGTTCATGTGTACGGCCTCCCTCTCCCCGCGGACGGGAAGAGGTCGAGCGGCCCGCGTGGCGGACGCCCGGGTGAGGGGGCCTCTCAGGACGGTTCCGACCGGGGCTGCCCCTCACCCGGTCGGCCGGACTCGCCTCGCCCGCGCGGGACGAGGCGTCGGGCTAGCCGCGCGAGGCGAGCCACGCCTCGACGCGCGCGATCAGGGCGTCGCGCACGCCCTCGTGCTCCACGAACTCCAGCGCCTGCCCCAGGAAGGCCTGCAGGAGCAGGCTCTCGGCCTCGGGCTGCGGCAGCCCGCGGCTCTTCAGGTAGAACAGGAGGTCCTCGTCGAGCGCCCCGCAGGTCGCGCCGTGGCCGCAGACCACGTCGTCGGCGAAGATCTCGAGCTCGGGCTTGTTGTTCATCGTCGCCCCCTCCGAGAGGAGGAGCGCGTCCGACTTCATGCCGCCGTCGGTCTTCTGCGCGTGCGGCCGCACGATGATCTTGCCCTGGAAGACGCCGGTCGCGTCGCCGTCCAGCACGGTCTTGTGCATCTCGCGGCTGGTGCAGTGCGGCACGGCGTGGTCGACGACGAGCGTCGTGTCCGCGTGCTGCCTGCCGCCCAGCAGGTTGGCGCCGTCGATCCGGCCGGTCGTGTTCTCGCCCGAGAACTGGACGTAGACCTGGTGGCGCGACAGCGTTGTGCCCGTGACCATGTTGAGCGACGCGAAGGTGACGTCCGCGCCGAGCTTCGCCGTCAGCGTCGAGAGCGCGACGGCGTCGCGGCCCTCCGCGTTGAGGCGCACGTGCTGCACCGTGGCGCCGTCGCCCACCACCATCTCGACCACGCCGTTCGTCTGGTAGGCGAGGCCGTCCGGCCCCTCGTGGCTCTCGAGGAGGACGAGCGAAGCGCCCGCCTCGACGACGACCAGCACGCGGGTCGCGGTCGCGAAGGTCGCGAGCCCCGTGTTGACGAAGCGCAGGTGGACCGGCTGCGCGACGGCCACGCCGGCCGGCACGTGGATCACGGCGCCGTCCGCCATGAAGGCCGTGTTCAGCTCGTAGACCGGGTTCAGGCGGGCGAGCTCGACCGCGCCGAGCTGGGCGAGGAGCGGGTGCCCCTCCGCGAGCGCCGCGTTCAGGGGCACGACCTCGATGCCGGCCGGCATGGCGCCGGTCTCCGTCAGCTCGGTCGCGACGTGGCCGTTCGCGATGGTGAGGTGGGCCGCGCCGACATCCGTGAACGCGCGCCCGTAGTTGAACGCCATCGCGAGATCGGCCGGGCCCGGCCGCTCGGCGAAGGGCGGCGCCTCGCGGAGCAGCGCCCGCAGGTCGGTGTACTTGAACTCCTCGACCCGCCGGTGCGGCAGGCCGCGCTCGGCGAAGCCCGCCAGCGCGCCTTCGCGCACGGCGACGTCGCCGGGCAACGAGCCCTTCAGGCGGTCGAAGAGGGCGGCGAGGCCGGTCTCGGCCGGCGTGCGATCGGCCGCCATGGTCAGGCCGCCTCGGTGGCGGGCCCGCGGTAATCCGCGTAGCCGTTCGCCTCGAGCTCGAGCGCCAGCTCCTTGCCGCCCGTCTTCACGATGCGGCCGGCCGACATGACGTGCACGGTGTCGGGCACGATGTAGTTCAGGAGCCGCTGGTAGTGCGTGATGACGAGGAAGGCGCGCTTCTCGTCGCGCAGCTTGTTCACGCCCTCGGACACGATGCGGAGCGCGTCGATGTCGAGCCCGGAATCGGTCTCGTCGAGGATGCAGATGCGCGGCTGCAGCAGCGCCATCTGCAGGATCTCCATCCGCTTCTTCTCGCCGCCCGAGAAGCCGACGTTGAGGGCGCGCTTCAGGAAGTCGCGCTTGATCTCCAGCGTCTCGCCCGCCGCGTTCACGGACTTGATGAGCTCGGGCGTGGTCAGCTCGGGCTCGCCGCGCGCCTTGCGCTGGGCGTTCATGGCGGCCTTGAGGAACGTCATGGTGCCGACGCCCGGGATCTCCAGCGGGTACTGGAAGGCCAGGAAGATGCCGGCGGCGGCCCGCGCGTCGGCCTCCATCTCCAGCACGTTCTCGCCGTCGAGCAGGATCTCGCCGTCGAGGACCTCGTAATCCTCCTTGCCGGCGATGACGTAGGAGAGCGTCGACTTGCCGGAGCCGTTCGGCCCCATGATGTCCGCGACCTCGCCGTCCGAGACCGTGAGGTCGAGGCCGTTCAGGATGCGGTTGTCCTCGATCTGGACGACGAGGTTCTTGATTTCGAGCATGGGTCCTGGTCCTGCCGCGACCCGCGGGCCGCCCTCTGGTCGTTGATGATGGCGCCGGTCCGCGACGGACCGGACCGGGCCGGCTGGACGGCGCCGAGGCGCCGCCGGATCAGCCGACGCTGCCCTCGAGCGAGATCGAGATCAGCTTCTGCGCCTCGACGGCGAACTCCATCGGGAGCTGCTGCAGCACGTCCTTGACGAAGCCGTTCACGATGAGGGCGATCGCGTCCTCCTCCGAGAGGCCCCGCTGCATGCAGTAGAACTTCTGGTCGTCGGAGATCTTCGACGTGGTCGCCTCGTGCTCGAAGATCGCCGACGAATTGTTCGACTCGAGATAGGGCACCGTGTGGGCCCCGCACTGGTCGCCGATCAGGAGCGAGTCGCAGTTGGTGAAGTTGCGCGCGCCCTTGGCCCGGCGATGCGCCGAGACGAGGCCCCGGTAGGTGTTGTCCGAGCGGCCGGCCGCGATGCCCTTGGCGATGACCTTGGACGTCGTGTTGCGGCCGAGATGGATCATCTTCGTGCCGGAATCGACCTGCTGCTTCCCGTTCGAGATCGCGATCGAGTAGAACTCGCCGCGCG
>JAEUAC010000076.1 GCA_019695455.1 Methylorubrum extorquens
GTATCCAGGGGCGGGGGACCGGATTGCGAGCCGGCGCTGCGGCCTCGGCCTCCGACGTGCCTCGGCGTGAGCGCGCGCGGCTAGGCCGCCCAGGCGATGCCGCTGTCCCGGTCGAGGAGCTTGCCGAGGGCCTTGATGCGGTTCGCCAGCCGCTCGCTCGCGAGCGGGGCGAGGTCGGGCGGCAGCGACAGCGAGATGCGGCCGTCCTTCAGGCCGATCGGGGTGCGCGGCAGGATGCCGGCCATGGCCACCGTGATCGGGAAGGCGACCCGCAGGAGCGCCGCGAGCAGCCGGGCGAGGAAGACGAGACGCGGACCGGCGAGCTTCATGAGCGGCAGGCTCGCGCCTTCGAGGCTCACGCCCTCGTGCCGGAAGAACACCGCGAGCGCCAGGAAGCACCGGCCCGGATGGTCGATGCCCTGGAGCGAGGCGTGCGCGATCAGGTTGAGGGATTGCGCGCCCCGGTAGTCCGGATGCGCCCGCCAGCCGACGTCGGCGAGGAGGCAGGCCGCATGGCGCAGCCTGCGCTCCGTCTCCGTCTCGATGACGTGGGAGGAGCGCATGAAGGCGTCCGTCCAGGCGCAGAGCTCCTCGCCGTGGCCGGGCGAGCGCGCCCGGAGGCGGTTCAGCTCGCGCGCGGCCGCGACCAGCGGGTCCTTCGCCCGCTCCTCCTCGGACAGGTCCTCGTAGAGGAGCCCCTCGCGCACGCCGAGGGCCGAGACGGTGACGCCGGACGGCTTGCCGATCCGGATGATCTCGTCGAGCACGAGCGCGCCGTAGACGAGGAGCGGCCGGCGCGCCTCGTTCACGGCGTCGAGTGCGCGGGCATGGTTCGGGCCGACCCGCTCGACGAGGCGCAGGAACCCGCCCCGCTTCAGCTCGAGATCGTAACCGTGCATCACGTGGAGCGGGTAGCCGGTCTCGATCATCTGCATGCGGGCGAGCGCCCGCCACGTGCCGCCGACGGCATAGAAGCGACGGTTCTCGAGGGAGGCGAGCTGGGGCGCCTTCGCCAGCTCGGCGCGCACGATCGCGGTCGCGGTCTTCACCGAGCCGCCGGCCCGATCGCGCAGCACGAGGCCGCCGAGCGGCAGCGTGATCCCCTGCCCGATCACGGGACCGCGGACGTCCACGATCTCGAGCGACCCGCCTCCGAGATCGCCGACGATGCCGTCCGGCGCGTGCAGGCCCGACACGACGCCCGCGGCGGACAGGGCCGCCTCGCGCTCGCCGCTGAGCAGCTCGATCGGGACGCCGCAGGCCGCCTCCGCGGCTTCGAGGAAGGCGGGTCCGTTCGCCGCCATCCGGGCGGCCGCCGTCGCGAGAACGCGGACGGAGGACACGCCCGCGTTCGTGCAGAGAAGCCGGAAGCGGGCCAGCGCCTCGAGCGCGCGGTCGACGGCGTCCTGCGGCAGGCGCCCCGTCGTCGCGATGTCCCGCCCGAGGCCGCAGAGCAGCTTCTCGTTGTAGAGGGGGGTCGGCGCCCGGGTCCGGCCTTCGTAGATGACCAGCCGGACGGAGTTCGACCCGATGTCGATGATGGCGACCGGCGCGCGGTCGCCGAGGCGCCCGGGCGCCTCCGTGACGAGACTAGACAGGGCGGCGTCCACGCTTCTTCAGGGCCTTGGGGCTCGACGTCTTCTGCGCCTTGCCGCGACCCGACAGGCTCGGGTTCGTCATGAAATACTTGTGGGCGTTGAAGGGCTCGTCGCCCGGCTCCGGCTCGATCCGGCGGCTGGAGCCGTCGGCCAGCACCGTCCAGCTCTGCTCGTTGTCGAGGAGGTTCGCGAGCATGATCTGGTCGAGCACCTGCTGGTGCACGGTCGGGTTCAGGATGGGCAGCAGCGCCTCGACGCGGCGGTCGAGGTTGCGGGTCATGAGGTCGGCGGACGCGATGTAGACATGCGCCTTCGGGTTCGGCAGCGCGGCCCCGTTGCCGAAGGCGTAGATGCGGCTGTGCTCGAGGAAGCGGCCGACGATCGACTTGACGCGGATGTTCTCGGAGAGGCCGGGGATGCCCGGCCGGAGGCAGCAGATGCCCCGCACCACGAGGTCGATCTGCACGCCGGCCTGGCTCGCGTCGTAGAGCGCGTCGATGATCTGCGGGTCGACCAGCGAGTTGCACTTGCACCAGATCGAGCCCGGGCGGCCGGCCTTCACGTGGGCGATCTCGTCCTGGATGCGGCGCAGCAGGCGCTTGCGCAGGTTGACGGGCGAGACGGCCATCAGCTCGAGTTCGTCCGGCTCGGCGTAGCCCGTGATGAAGTTGAAGACGCGGTTCACGTCCCGCCCGATCGCCGGGTCGGCCGTGAAGAAGGACAGGTCCGTGTAGATGCGGGCCGTGACCGGGTGATAGTTCCCGGTTCCGACGTGGCAGTAGGTCACGAGCTGGCCGCCCTCGCGGCGCACCACCATCGAGAGCTTCGCGTGCGTCTTCAGCTCGACGAAGCCGAACACGACCTGGGCGCCCGCACGCTCGAGGTCGCGCGCCCAGCGGATGTTGGCCTCCTCGTCGAAGCGGGCCTTCAGTTCGACGAGCGCGGTCACGGACTTGCCGGATTCCGCCGCCTCCGCCAGCGCCCGGACGATGGGGGAATCGTTCGACGTCCGGTAGAGCGTCTGCCGGATGGCGACGACGTTCGGGTCCCGGGCGGCCTGCTGCAGGAACTGCAGCACCGCATCGAAGGATTCGTAGGGGTGGTGGACGATGATGTCCTTCGGCCGGATCGCCGCGAAGCAATCCGAGCCCGCCTCCCGGATCCGCTCGGGGAAGCGCGGATTGTAGGGCTTGAACTTCAGGTCGGGCCGGTCGAGCCCGACGAGCTGGCTCAGCTCGTTCAGGGCGAGCATGCCCTCGACCATGAAGATCTCGTCGGCCGAGCGGTCGAGCTCGTCGGCGACGAAGCTCGCGAGGTCCTCGGGCATGGCGGCCTCGACCTCCAGCCGGATGACGCTGCCCCGCCGCCGCCGCTTCAGGGCGGTCTCGAAATGCCGGACGAGGTCCTCGGCCTCCTCCTCGATCTCGATGTCGGAATCGCGCACGACCCGGAAGGCACCCCGGCCCTCGACCTTGTAGCCGGGGAAGAGCTGATCGGTGAACAGGCCGACGAGCTGTTCGAGGGCGACGACGCGCGCCGCGCCCGTGCCGGCGAAGTCGGGCAGCCGCACGAACCGGTCGATCTTCGCCGGCAGGCGCACGAGGGCCTTCAGGGCCCGCCCGTCGAGCTTGCGCGAGAGCTTCAGCGCGATGGAGAAGCCGAAGTTCGGGATGAACGGGAACGGGTGGGCCGGATCCACCGCGAGAGGCGTGATGACGGGAAAGACGTGGCTGAGGAAGTGGTCCTGGAGCCACGCGTGCTCGGCCGTCGTGACCTCGCCCGGCTCGACGAGCACGATGCCGACCCCGACGAGGTCCGCCCGCAGCTCCGTCCAGCGCCGCTGCTGATCGGCGGCGAGCGCCGAGGCCGCGGTGGCGATGCGGGCCAGCTGTTCCGTCGGCGACAGGCCGTCCTGCGAGGGCGTCACGATGCCGGAGCTGACCTGCCCGCGCAGGCCCGCCACGCGGACCATGACGAACTCGTCGAGGTTGGAGGCGGAGATCGACAGGAACCGCAGCTGCTCGAGGAGCGGATGGTTGCGGTTCGACGCCTCCTCGAGCACGCGGCGGTTGAATTGCAGCCAGGACAGCTCGCGGTTGATGAAGCGGGCCGGCGACTTGCGCAGCGCCTCGCCCTCGCTCCGGGAGCCGGTCTTCGCCGCCTTGCCGTCGAACTCGTTGGCGAGCGACTTCGCCTGCTCGCTCTCCTGCTGGATCTCGCGGGTGCGGCCCTCGGCGGCCTGCATGCGCAGGATCTCGACGGGCGACGCGTCGGCGGTCTCGGACGGCGCGTCCGGAACGGGCGCCGGCATGGACGCGACGGCCTCCGCCTGCGCCGCCTCCGGCGCGGCCGGCGGCGCGCCACCCTGCTCGGCGACCGCCGCAGCGACCCGGCGTCTTCTGGCTACCGCCATCGAATCCCGTCTCCTCGCGCCCGAGCCTAACGCGTCAGCCGCCATCGTCGCCAGCCGGACCCTCGGCCCCGAGCAGGGCCGCGGCGGCCGAGCGGGTCACGCGACGCCCCTGGCTCAACGTCTCGCGGTCGAGTTCGGCCACCACGGCCGCCGCACGGCCGAGCGAGCGCTCGATCCGCTTTGCCACGTACTCGATGACAGTAATGTCAACGACGAGCTGCCGGTCATGGAACAGCTTCACGAGAACCGCCCGGAGAAGCGCGTCGTCGGGCCAGCCGAGATGGCCGGAGGGGGCGAGCCGAAGCCGGGACGCGAGGTCGCGCGTCCCGATCCCGAGTTCGGCGACCGGACGGCCCGACGTGAACAGGATGGAGCGGTCGCGCTCGCGCGCGAGGTTGAGGAGGTGGAACAGGGCCGCCTCGTCGAGCGGGCCGCGGTCGAGATCCTCGACCACGAGCGCCGGCGCGTCCGCGAGGTCCGGCACCGCGCCCATGCCGAGGTCGGCGGCCGCGACCGCCGTCGCGCCCGAGCGCACGGCCCAGATCGCCGCGAGATGGCTCTTGCCGGACCCCGGCGGGCCCTCGAGGAGCAGGACGGGATCGGGCCAGTCAGGCCAGGCCTCGACGAGGCGCAGCGCCTCCTCGTTGGAGCGGCCGGCCAGGAAGTCGTCGCGGCCGAATCCCGGCCCGTGCGGGAGGTCGAGCACGAGTTGCCGCATGGGTCACGGCTCGATCCGGCGGATCGTCACCGCCTCGATGGCGGCGGGCTCGTCGAGAAGGGTGCCGCGGTAGAGCGGGCTCGCCTGGTAGCGGGCGATGGCGAAGCGGGCCACCACGCCGATCACGGCCGCGACCGGCACGGCGAGGAGCAGGCCGATGAAGCCGAACAGCGAGCCGAAGGCGAGCAGCGCGAACATGACCCAGACCGGGTGCACGCCCGCCGCCTCGCCCACGAGCTTCGGCGACAGGATGTTGCCCTCGATGAACTGGCCGACCACGAAGACGCCGAGCGTCGCCAGCACCATGCCCCAATCCGGCAGGAACTGGACCAGCGCCACGCCCACCGACAGGATCAGCCCCGTCATGGAGCCCACGTAGGGAACGAAGGAGATCAGGCCCGCGAAGAGGCCGATCAGCACCCCGAAATTGAGCCCGATGGTCCAGAGGCCGAGCGCGTAGAAGGTGCCGAGGAGGAGGCACACGGCCGATTGGCCGCGCACGAAGCCCGCGACCGCGTCGTCCGCCTCGCGGGCGAGCTGCCGGACCGTCGCGCGGTGCCGGGGCGGCACCCAGGCGTCCACCGTGCCGATCATCTTGTCCCAGTCGACCAGGAGATAGAAGGCGACCACGGGCGTCACGACGAGCAGCGAGACGATGCCGGCGACGACCTGCGATCCGGTCCAGACGGAGCGGGCGAAGGTGGCGAGCCAGGCCGCGCCCTGCCCCACGAACTCGCCGAGCGACCGCTGCACCTGCGCCAGCGCGTCCTCGCCGCCGACGTTGCGCAGCAGCGGCCCGCCATGCTCGGCCAGGAGGGCCTGCAGCCGCGTGACGTAGCCCGGCACCTGTTCGGTGAAGCGCACGACCTGCTGCACGAGAAGCGGCGCCAGGATCACGAGGACGAGGCCCAGGACCACGACGATGAGCGTGACGATGACGATGGTCGCGCCGAGGCGCCCGATGCCGAGCCGCTCCAGCCGGTCGGCCACCGGATCGAGCAGGTAGGCGAGCGCGGCGCCGGCGACGAATGGCAGGAGCACGCCGCTGATCAGGTACAGGCCCGCCAGCACCACGAGGAGGCCGACCAGGAGCCAGGAGACGGCCTGCTTCTGCGGGGACGGTGGCGGCCGGGAAAGGATCATCCCGTCTCCCTTACCCGATTTCGGCTCCGGGTGCGCGCGGCCGATCAGGCGGCGTTCATGTGCCGGAGCCAGCGCACGAGATAGCCGGTCGCGGAGACGAGCGTGAGCAGCGCGACGGCCACCGTCCCCCAGTCGATCGCCCGGATGTGGCCGTAGCCGGTGGCGAGCAGGCCGAGCAGCAGGGCCGCGAAGGCGATCTGGCCGGCCGTCGTCATCTTGGAGACGAAGAGCGGGCGGATCGGGATCGGCCGGTCCATGAGGCGCGCGACGAGGATGCCGGCGACGATCATGACGTCGCGGGAGACGACCAGCACGGCGAGCCAGCCGGGCAGGATCCCGGTCAGCGAGAGCGTGACGTAGATCGAGACGAGCAGCGCCTTGTCGGCCAGCGGGTCGATATAGGCGCCGAGCTCCGTCCGCATGTTCCAGCGGCGGGCGATGAACCCGTCCACCGCGTCCGAGATCCCAGCCGCGAGGAAGAGCAGGAAGGCGAAGGTGTAGCTCGCCTGGGTGATCGCCACGATGAGGAGCGGCACCGAGAGGAGCCGGAGGATCGTGATGATGTTCGGGATGGTCACGGGTGGCCCGAACGGGTCGTCGGCATGGCGGTCTCGCGGGGCGCGGCGCTCGCGCTTGCGTCGGCCTCGCCCGACCCTTACTGCCCGAGCGTCCTCCCTCCAAGCGCCATGACCGACACGACCTCCCCCCGGGGCCGCAACGGCCTCACCTACGCCGATGCGGGCGTCGACATCGACGCCGGCAACGCCATGGTGGACTCCATCAAGCCGCTCGTCCGGGCGACGCGCCGGCCCGGCGCGGACGCGGAGATCGGCGGGTTCGGCGGCCTGTTCGACCTGAAGGCCGCGGGCTTCACGGACCCGATCCTCGTCGCGGCGAACGACGGCGTCGGCACCAAGGTCAAGATCGCGATCGAGACCGGCCGCCACGACACGATCGGCATCGACCTCGTCGCCATGTGCGTGAACGACCTCGTGGTGCAGGGCGCCGAGCCGCTCCTGTTCCTCGACTACTACGCGACCGGCAAGCTCGAGCCCGCGACGGGGGTCGCGATCGTCAAGGGAATCGCGGCCGGCTGCCGCGAGGCGGGCTGCGCGCTCATCGGCGGCGAGACGGCCGAGATGCCGGGCCTCTACGCCGAACGGGACTACGACCTCGCGGGCTTCGCGGTCGGCGCGGCCGAGCGCGGCACGCTGCTGCCGCGCGACGACGTGCAGGACGGCGACGCGCTCCTCGGCCTTCCCTCGTCCGGCGTGCATTCGAACGGCTTCTCGCTCGTCCGGCGGGTCGTCGCGCAGGCGGGCCTCGGGTGGCAGGATCCGGCGCCTTTCGCGCCCGGCCGGACGCTCGGCGAGGCGCTGCTCGCGCCGACCCGGATCTATGTGAAGCCGCTGCTGGCCGCCCTCAAGGCCGGTGCGCCCGTGAAGGCGCTGGCCCACATCACGGGCGGCGGCTTCCCGGACAACATCCCGCGCGTGCTGCCGGACGGGCTCGGCGCCGCCATCGACCTCGCGGCCTTCGTGCCGCCGCCGGTGTTCGGCTGGCTCGCCCGCACGGGCGGCATCGCCGAGACCGAGATGCTGCGGACCTTCAATTGCGGGATCGGCATGGTCGTCGCCTGCGCGGCGGACCACGCGGAGGGCGTCGCGTCCGCCCTGCGGGCGGCCGGCGAGGAGCCCGTGCGGCTCGGCCGCGTCGTCCGGGTCGCGGCCGGGGCCGAGCGCGTCGCCTATACGGGCCGACTCGCGCTCTGAACGCCATGCGCCGCCGGGTCGGACTCCTCATCTCGGGCCGCGGCTCGAACATGATGTCGCTCATCGCGGCGGCCAAGGACCCGTCCTTCCCGGCCGAGATCGGTCTCGTCCTGTCCAATCGCCACGACGCGCCGGGGCTCGGCCGCGCCTCCGAGGCCGGCATTCCGACCGCCATCGTCGATCATCGGGCCCACGGCGACCGCGCCGCCTTCGACGCCGCCATGGAGGCCCTGCTCGTCGGCGAGGGCATCGAGATCGTCTGCCTCGCCGGCTTCATGCGCATCCTGTCGGACGGCTTCGTCTCGCGCTGGGAGGGCCGGATGCTGAACATCCATCCCTCGCTCCTGCCGCTCTTCAAGGGGCTGCATCCGCACCGGCAGGCCCTGCGGGCCGGCGTGCGCGTCCACGGCTGCACGGTGCATTTCGTCGTGCCGGAGCTCGATTCCGGCCCCATCGTCGCCCAGGCGGCCGTTCCGGTCCTGGCCGGGGACGACGAGGACAGCCTCGCGGCCCGGGTGCTGGAGGCCGAGCACGTGCTCTACCCGGACGGCCTGTCGCTCGTGGCGACGGGCCGGGCGAGGCTGATCGACGGCCGGACGGTCTTCTCGGCCTGACATCCCTGCCCGAACGTGCTGCCCGAATTGGGTGGGCGAAGCTCGCTCCCGCTCATCCCGGCGAAGGCCGAGACCCACCTGCACAAAATTCCGTTCAGTCAGGCTCTTGCCCGACCTCCCTCAGATTGAGGGTCCGGCGCGGAGCACCGCCGCGAGGAGCCCCGGGAAGCGGCGGTCGAGTTCGTCGCGGCGCAGCGCGTTCATGTGGGTCGCGCCGTCGCTCCGGGTCCGGACGAGGCCGGCTTCGCGCAGCACCCGGAAATGATGGGACATGCTGGATTTCGGCCGACCGCCGTCGAGCGCGCTGCAACTCGCCTCGCCCTGCCCGTCCAAGCGACGCACGATGTCCAGCCGGACGGGATCGCTGAGGGCGTGGAGGACCGTCTCGAGCGGGACGTCGTCCACGGGCGGGTGCTTGAACGGCCGCATCGGCACCCCGTACCACGCATCGACGCGACTTGCCATCGTTCGATATTTGTCGAACAATAGCACGACGCGGGCCCCGGGGGCCCGGTTCGGGATCACGGAATGTCAGCCTTGTTCGAGCCCTTCACGCTGAAGGGCGTCACGTTGCGCAACCGCATCGCCGTCTCGCCCATGTGCCAGTACTCGGCCGAGGACGGCGTCATGAACGATTGGCACGCCGTCCATCTCGGCGGCCTCGCACGAGGCGGCGCGAGCCTCGTCGTCGTCGAGGCGACGGGCGTCTCGGCGGACGGGCGCATCACGCCCGGCTGCACGGGCCTCTGGACCGACGCGCAGGCGACCGCGATGGCGAAGGCCGTCCGCCTCATCAAGGATGGCGGCGCCGTGCCCGGGATCCAGATCGGCCATGCCGGCCGCAAGGCCAGCGCGAACAAGCCGTGGGAAGGCGACGACCACATCCAGGACGGCGACCCGCGCGGGTGGGAGACCATCGCACCCTCCGCCATCGCCTTCGGCGGCGGCCTGCCCAAGGTCCCGCGCGCCATGACGTCCGACGACATCGCCCGCGTGAAGGCCGATTTCGTGGCGGCGGCCGAGCGCGCCCGCGACGCCGGCTTCGAATGGCTCGTCCTGCACTTCGCCCACGGCTATCTCGGGCAGAGCTTCTTCTCGGTCCATTCCAACCAGCGCACCGACGTCTATGGCGGCAGCGCCGAGAACCGTGGC
>JAEUAC010000129.1 GCA_019695455.1 Methylorubrum extorquens
CCGCGAGGCCGGCCGGCGGGCCGGCCTCGGCCAGGAGCGCGGCATAGAAGCCGGACGCGGCCGCGTCGCCGTGCAGGCGGGCGACGAAGAGGGCGACCGCCCGCCGCTCGACCAGGGACACGGCCTCCGGCGCGGCGGGCCGGAACAGGGCCGCGAAGCTCGCCTGGGCGTTGTCCCGCGCCACCGGCCGCTCCGCCCGGATCGCCGCGACGGGCGCGCCCGGCGCGAGGCCGGCCAGGTGATCGATGACGTCGTCCATGGAAGGGTCCCGGTCCGGCGGGACGACACCACGCGCCCGCCCGCCGGGTCAATGCCGGCCGGGCGGCTCCGCGTTGACAGCGGATTGGCCCGCGTGATGCATGGGCGCGGTCACCGATGGACGGAGCGGGAACGATGAAGACGGGGTTCTGGGCCGGGCTGACGCTCGCCTGCACGATGGCGGCCACGCCGCTCGCAGCGCAGGAGACGAAGGTCGCCATCGGCATCTCCGGCTGGACCGGCTTCGCGCCGCTCACGCTCGCGAAGGAGGCCGGCATCTTCAAGAAGAACGGCCTCGACGTGACGATCAAGAAGATCCCGCAGGCCTCCCGCCACCTCGCCATCGCGTCCGGCGACATCCAGTGCGCGGCGACGACGGTCGAGACCTGGATCGTCTGGAACGCGGCCGGCGTCGCGACGAAGCAGATCTTCCAGCTCGACAAGAGCTACGGCGCGGACGGCATGGCGGCGCGCCCGGCCATCGCCTCCATCAAGGACCTGAAGGGCAAGACGGTCGCCGCCTCCGCCCCCGGCACCTCGCCCTATTTCGTGCTCGCCTGGATGCTGAAGAAGAACGGCCTCACGACCAAGGACGTGACGATCGTCAACATGGAGCCCGGCCCGGCCGCCCAGGCCTTCATCGCGGGCCAGAACGACGCCGCCATGACCTACGAGCCCTATCTCTCCTCCGTGCGGGCCAAGCCGGAGGCCGGCAAGATCATCGCGACCACGCTCGACTACCCGGTCGTCATGGACACGTTCGGCTGCACGCCCGCCTTCCTGGAGGCGAACGGCAAGGCCGCGAAGGCGCTGGCGGATTCCTACTACGAGGCCCTCGCCATGATCGCCGCCGACAAGACCAAGGCGTTCGAGATCATGGGCGCCGACGTGAAGCAGTCGGGCGAGCAGTTCGGCAATTCCGCCCAGTACCTGCGCTGGCAGGACAAGGCCGCCTCCAAGGCCTTCTTCGACGGCGAGTTCAAGACCTTCACCAAGGAGGCGGCCGACCTCCTGCTCGAGGTGGGCGTGATCAAGCAGATCCCGAACCTCGACACGCTGGCGGACACCCGCTTCATCCAGTGACGGCGGCGCCTCTCCGCCCGCGCGAGCGGGCGTCCGGCTGAGGGGTCCGGCGGCGTCGACGGGCGCCGCGGGTCCGCTCCCCTCATCCGGCCGCTCCGACGCGCGGCCCGACGTCTTCCGCGAGGGAGGCGGCAGATCGCGCCCGAACCTCCCGCGAGGGGGCGCCAACACCCGACAGGCCATGCGACCGCTCGAACCCGTCTCGTCCGCCGCGCGCGTCGCGCTCGGCCTCCTGTTCTTCGCGCTGTTCGTGGCGCTGTGGTCCGTCGCGACCCTCGGGGGCTTCGTGTCCCCGACCTTCCTCGCCGACCCGGTCACCATGCTGCGGGACGGCTGGACGCTGCTCGTCCGGTTCGACTTCCTGCACGACATCGGCATGACGGTGTGGCGGGTCGTGGGCGGCTTCGCGCTCGCCGCGATCGTGGCCGTGCCGCTCGGCATCGTCATGGGCGCCTACAAGCCCGTCGAGGCGCTGCTCGAGCCCTTCGTGTCCTTCGCCCGCTACCTGCCGGCCTCGGCCTTCGTGCCGCTCCTCATCCTGTGGGCCGGGATCGGCGAGTTGCAGAAGCTCCTCGTGATCTTCATCGGCTCCGTCTTCCAGCTCGTCCTGATGGTGGCGGTCGCGGTCGGCTCGACTCGGCGCGACCTCGTGGAGGCCGCCTACACGCTCGGCTCCACGGAGCGCAGCGTCGTGCGCCGCGTGCTGCTGCCCGCGAACGCGCCGGACATCGCCGAGATCCTCCGGCTCGTCCTCGGCTGGGCCTGGACCTACGTGATCGTGGCCGAACTCATCGGCTCCTCGTCGGGCATCGGCCACATGATCATCGATTCGCAATCGCTGCTGGCCACAGGGCAGATGATCTTCGGCATCATCGTCATCGGCCTGATCGGCCTCGTGTCGGATTTCGCCTTCAAGGCCGGCAACCGGGCCCTGTTCCCGTGGCGGCTCGCATGAGCGCGAAGCTCCTCGTCGAGGGCGTCTCGCGCGTCTTCCCGGGCCGCGACGGCGGCCCGGGCGTCACGGCCCTCCAGCCGACCGACCTCGCGATCCCGGAGAACGACTTCATCACGCTGCTCGGGCCGTCGGGCTGCGGCAAGTCCACCCTGCTCCGCATGGTGGCGGGGCTGGACCGGCCGCCGACCGGCCGCGTGGTCCTCGACGGACGGCCCGGGGCCGGTGACCGGCACGGCATCCAGCAGCACCCGCCCGGCGCTCGGCCGGTCCAGCCCGGCGACGATCCGCAGCAGCGTCGACTTGCCGCAGCCGGAGGGGCCGAGGAGGGCAACGAACTCGCCCGGGGCCACGCTGACATC
>JAEUAC010000244.1 GCA_019695455.1 Methylorubrum extorquens
TGGAGGCGGACCGCAAGTATTCCGACACAAACGAGGTGCTGCGCACGCTCGCCATCCGGACGCCGGCGGGGGCCGTGGTGCCGCTGGATTCGCTCGCGACCATCCGGGAGATCCCGACCGCCCTGACCGTGAACCACCTCGCGCAGCTTCCGGCCGTGACGATCTCGTTCAACCTCGTGCCGGGCGTCGCCCTGTCGGAGGCCGTCGGAGCCATCGGGGTCGCCAGCCGGGAGATCGGCATGCCGGCCACGATCCTCACGAGCTTCCAGGGCACGGCGCAGCTCTTCCAGGAGGCGCTCGCCAACCAGGGCCTCCTGCTCTTCGCGGCCGTGCTCGTGATCTACATCATCCTCGGCGTCCTCTACGAGAGCTTCATCCACCCGCTGACCATCCTGTCGGGCCTGCCGGCGGCCGGGATCGGGGCGCTGCTCACGCTGAAGCTCTTCGGCCTGGACCTGTCGGTCATCGCCATGATCGGCATCGTCATGCTCATCGGCATCGTGAAGAAGAACGCGATCATGATGGTCGACTTCGCGGTGGAGCGGCGGCGGGAGGGCGTCGCCGCCCGGGACGCGATCATCGAGGCGGCGCTGCTGCGCTTCCGGCCCATCATGATGACGACCTGTGCGGCCGTGCTCGGCGCCATGCCGATCGCGGTCGGCTTCGGGGCGGGCGCCGAGCTGCGCCAGCCGCTCGGCCTCGCGGTCGTCGGCGGCCTCTGCCTGTCGCAGCTCCTCACGCTCTACATCACGCCGGTCGTCTACCTGATGTTCGAAGGCCTGATCGAGCGCGCGCGCCGCTCCCCCTCCCCCGTCCCACGCGCGGCGCCGGCGGCCGTGCCGGCCGAATAGGAGCCCGCCGATGTCCGGCGCGACGATCGCGGATCGGCTGTCCGAGGTTCTCCGCGGCGAACCGGA
Source organism: Methylorubrum extorquens (assembly GCA_019695455.1). Taxonomy (GTDB): domain Bacteria; phylum Pseudomonadota; class Alphaproteobacteria; order Rhizobiales; family Beijerinckiaceae; genus Enterovirga; species Enterovirga extorquens_A. The sequence goes on from JAEUAC010000244.1 coordinate 918, forward strand.
CCGGCTGCGGCTCGCACCCGCGTTCCGGCAGCGCCTGGAGGACGGCCTCGCGACCTCGCTCGCCGGCACCGGCATCCGGGCGGCGGACCTTCCCGGCGGAATCCTCGCGCTGAACCGGCCCGACGCGATCCTTCTCGACCGCGCCGTGCTCGACGGGGCGACGGCGGATTCGCTGGCCCTCGTCCTCGCCCACGAGGCCGTGCACGCCGCGCAGCGCGTCGCGCCGGGCCCCGGCCGGCTCGATCCCGAGCGCGACGCCGCGGAGGGCGCCGTCGCCGTCCTGGCGGGACGGCGCCACCGCGTCCGGGCCCGGCTCGCCCCGGACGCGGCGGCGGCCTGGGGCGAGGACGGACATTACTACACCTGCTACGTCGTGGGCCTCATGGCGGGCGTCGACCCCGAGGCGGCGCGCCTGCGGGCGCTGTTCTGCCAGATGCCCGACGAGGTGCACGAGTTCGACGCCACCTCGGCCTTCTGGGACATGCGCCGCGTCTCCCCGCCCGACGAGGACGACATGCGCTACGACCGGGCGAGCGTGTCGACGCGCCTCTACCCGGGGCCGCACGGCAACACGGCCTTCGTGCAGGTCGAGAACCCGACCTACACGCGCCGGCGCAAGTCGCACGACTTGGCCATCCAGGCCGGCCTCCACTGCCTCACGGGCGAGAAGGCCATGCTGGAACGGGCCCGCCGCACGGCCACGTTCCAGTCCATCGGGCAGGCGGACCACCTGACCTACGGGCTCGCCCTGCACGCCTACGGCGACAGCTTCGCCCACATGCGGGTCTCGGACCTCGGTCCCGGGACGGCCGGCATGTATCGGCCGGGCGTCGGCCACGGGCACGACCTGCACGAGCCCGACCTCCTCGGCGGCAGGGTCAACCTCTACGGACACTACGTGGCCGGCCTCTACGACCGGTTCCGCGCGGGCGCGACGAGCGCGGCGCCCTTTCGGCGCGACGAAGTCGTGCGCGGATTGATGGGCTGCGCCGCGAAGGCCGGCAGGCCGGAGTGGTGGGACAAGGTCCGCGACGGCCCGCGGACGGACAAGGGCTGCGTCATCCTGCGCGACTACGCGGCCGCGCTGCCGCAGCGCTTCGCCCTCCACCCCTACCGGCCCGAGAACGTGGCCGCCACGGAGTGGCAGCATTGGTGGCCGACCCACGCGGCGTCGCTGCGTCGCGTCCGGCCGAACCGGACCATGCGGCAGGTCTACGACGAGATCGCCCAGACCGCGCTGCGCTGGGCGCCGCCGGCCCTGCGCGTCTACGATCCGAAGAAGGTCGACATGGACCTCTGGTGACCGGGGCCGGAACCGGCCCGCGTGGCGGCCGTTGTCGGGTTCGTTCTGCGTGCCGAGGCGGCGGGCTCGTCCCGGGCCGCCTTTTGGGAAGGATCAACATGACCAGCATTCGCAAGCTCGCGAGCCTCGGCGTGGTCGGCGCCGGCCTGGCGCTCGCCTCCGCCCTGCCGGCCCAGGCCGGGGAAGCCGGAGCCTCCGGCCTCGCGAAGGCGGCCGCGAACGCCTCGGCCGCGGCCTATCCCGGCGAAGCGTTCTCCCAGTATTCCGGCCGGCGCTACGGCGGGTACCGGGGCTACCGCCGCGGCTACGGCGGCGGTA
>JAEUAC010000310.1 GCA_019695455.1 Methylorubrum extorquens
AGCAGCCCGGTAGCTCGTCAGGCTCATAACCTGAAGGTCCCTGGTTCAAATCCAGGCCCCGCAACCAACACCACACACGAAGCCCGCCAGGCCCAGGAGCAATCAGCTCCCGGACCAGGCGGGCTTCTTGCGTTCGGGCACCGCGAGACCCGCCCCTCGCCGTCACCAGCCTGCGGCCGGCCGGGTCCCCAGCCACAGCACGTCGCGCGCGGGGCGCGCCGGGTCGGGGGCGACACGTCGTTCGTGAACGTCGAAGCCGCAGGTCCGGAGCCGCGCCTTGAAGCGGCGGTCCGGCGCGCCCGACCAGACGGCCAGGAGGCCGCCGGGCCGCAGCGCGTAGCGGGCCCGCTTCAAACCCCAGCGGTCGTAGAGTCCATCATTCGCGCCCCGCGTCAGGGCCTGGGGACCGTTGTCGACGTCGAGCAGGATCGCGTCGAAGCGCGCCGGCCCGGACTGGATGGTGCGCGCCACGTCCTCGACCCGGATCTCGACCCGCGGATCGTCGAGGCTGGCACGGAAGAGCGGAGCCAGCGGGCCCCGCGCCCAGGCGACGACGGCCGGGACCAGCTCCGACACGACCACCCGGGCCGAGGGGCCTAGCGTATCGAGGGCGGCCCGCAGCGTGAACCCCATGCCGAGGCCGCCGATCAGGACCCGGGCATCCGGCACGTCGCGCAGGGCCGCGCAGCCGAGTCGGCCCAGCGCCTCCTCCGATCGGCGGTCCTTGTCGTGCATCAGCTCCGCCGCGCCGACGAGGATCGCGAAGGCGTCGTCGCGCCGGACCAGCCGCAGCGGCTCCGCCTGGCCCGGGATCGACGCGGTCGCGACCTCCACCCAGCCCGACGCGGCGTCCATCCTCTGCCTGCGTGGGGCCATGCACGATCTCCGGTCGGGCGAGCCTCGCCCCGACCGGGCCGTCTACGCGAAGTCGGAGGCCGGGGGGAGCGTCCGCTCGAGGATCCGCGGCGAACGGTCGGTCGCGCGGGAACCGCAGGGCGTCGACCGCGCTGTGACTGCAAGGGGCCGCCGGCCCTCTCCGCGTCCCGCCACCGACCGAGGTCCCGCCATGATCCGCAAGCTTCTGATGATGTTCCTTCTCCCGAAGCTCGTGGGCTTTCTCGGCCGCCGCTTCTCCGGCCGGTCGGCGGGCTCGCGTCATCTCTGAGAGGCCGACGGCCGTCTCGGCGATCGTCTAGGACCGGCCGGAGCGGCGACGGATGCCGAAGCGCGATCCCGGCAAGCCGCGCAAGCAGGTCGCGGCCCTGCCGGTGACGACCGACGCGACCGGGGCCCTCCGCGTCCTGGTCATCACGTCGCGCGAGACGCGACGTTTCATCGTGCCCAAGGGCTGGCCCATGAAGGGCGTGAAGGACCACAAGGCCGCCGAGATCGAGGCCCGCGAGGAGGCCGGCGTCCGGGGCACCGCGCGCTCGAAGCCGATCGGCTCCTACCTGACGTGGAAGCGCGGCAAGGCGAGCTTCCAGCTCGTCCGCGTGAAGGTGTTCCTCCTCGACGTCGAGCGCGAGACCCGCGTCTGGCTCGAGAAGGGCCAGCGGGAGATGGCCTGGCTGAGCGCCGAGGACGCCGTGACGCTGGTCGACGAACCGGGGCTCGCCCAGATCATCCTCGACCTGCCGGCGCGCCTGCCGAAGCACTGGCGCTCGCGGGCGACGCTGATGACGCCCGTGAGCGGCCCGGTCGAGCCGCATGCGGCGGGACCGGGCGCCGTCCTGCCGAACCGCAAGCGCGACCCGGCCCGCGAAAACCGTACGCACCCGCCGCCGGAGCGGGTTTCGCGCTAAGCATCCGGGCCGCCCGGACCCGCCGAGAGGCGAACGAGGCGGCGCATGGCGACCTTCTACTTCGACGTCCACGACGTGCGCGGCCTCCACCCGGATCGGATCGGCCAGGACCTGCCCGACCTCGATGCCGTCCGGACCGAGGCGATGCACGCCCTGCCGCAGATCGCCTTCTCCATCGCCGAGGACGGCGACCGGCAGTCGATCGTCGTCATCGCCCGCGACGACCAGAAGCGCGCCGTCTATTCGGCGACGCTCGCCTATACGGGCGAGTGGCTCACGCCCCACGGGGCGACGGCCTCGGATTGAGGGGCCCGGCGAAGGCGGGTCAGATGCCGCCGTACCAGGGGAAGCCGAGCTCCGCGACCATGCTGCCGCGGCCGGCCCCGAGGCCCGCGACGTCGGCCACCGCCTCCAGGCTCGTCACGTATTTCAGCGACTTGTAGCCGAGCTGTCGCTCCACCCTCAGGCGCCAAGGCGCGCCGTGGGCCACGGGCAGGTCGCGGCCGTTCATGCCGTAGGCCAGGATGGTCTGCGGATGGAGGGCGTCGAACAGGTCGTAGCTGTCCCACCATCCGTCGACGCAGCGCATGACGACGTAGCGCGCCTCCGGCCGCAGGCCGACATGCGCGAGGAGGTGGGAGAGCGGGACGCCCGTCCAGCCGGCGATCGCCGACCAGCCCTGTTCGCAGGAATGCAGCGTGACCTGCGTCCGGGACGGCATGGCCCTGAGGTCGGCGAGCCCGATCCGGGTCGGCCGGTCGACGAGGCCGCCGATCGCGAGCGACCAATCCGCGAAGCCGGTCGCCTTGGCCCGCCGGTAGCCCGCGTCCTCCGGATCGGTCGTGTTGATGGTGGGGAAGACCGTCGAGATCGCCTCCGGCCCGAACTCGCGGGCGAGCGGCTGGTGGCGGAGGAGCAGGCGCTGCACCCGGAAGGTCAGCGCGTCGCTGACGTCGTAGAGGTCCCGGAGGCTCGGCGCGGCCGAACCCGGGTCGCAGGCCGACAGCGCGGTCGCGCCGAGGCCGGCGGCGACGCCGCGCACGAGGCCGCGGCGCGTGAGGTCGATGCTCATGGGTCCGGGTCCGCCTGTGTCCGGGAGGGGCCGATCGTCATCTCGCGCAGGAGACGGGCCGGATGGTTGATCAGGACCTGCCACACGTGGACGACCAGGAAGGCCACGAGCGCGAGCGCGGCGAGGAAGTGGACCGTCCGGGCGGATTGGCGTCCCCCGAACAGCCAGAAGAGCTCGGGATAGGCCGCCGTCACGCCGGGAGACATCGTGAGGCCCGACAGCACCATCAACGGCGCGAGCCCCAGGATGACGACGAGGTAGGCGCCCTTCTGCATCACGTTGTAGCGACCCGGCGGCGCGCCCGGGCGACCCCGCAGGGAGAGATGGGCGCGCAGGTCGGCCGCCAGGGCGCCGGGCCGAAGCTGGGCGCGGCTGGGCAGCAGGCGTCGTCGCAGGCGCCCGGTCAGGATCGCGAGCAGCAAGTAGAGCGTTCCATTCAGGACGAAGATCCACGCCGCCAGGAAGTGCAGGTTGCGGCCCCAACCGGTCTGTTCCAAGTTGATCGGCAATGGCAGCTCGATCCAGGCCGGTGCTCCATTCGCTCCTGTTTCACCCCAGAACAGGGCCGGAAGGGCCAGCAGGATCGCCGTTCCACTGACGACCAGCAGGCAGAAACTGGCGAAACCGAGCCAATGTGCCCAGCGGACCCAGACGGGATGACGAGGAACAGGATGGGGCCGCTCGATTTCGTGCATAGTCCGTCAGCGTTCGATGTCGCGGCTCCGCCGAACCGAATGTCGCGGAGCGTAGCGTGGATAGGCCGTCGATGAGTCACACGAATTGAGGATCGCGATCCTCTCCCACCTGAAATTCTCCATCTGCCAGCCCTTCGCGGGCGGGCTGGAGCGTCACACGCACGCCCTGGCGCAGGCGCTGCGGCGGCGGGGGCACGACGTCGTCCTGTTCGCGTCGGAAGGGACGGATGCGACCCTCGACCCGGTCCTCGTCTGTCCGCCCACGGGAGAGGCCGGCGGCATCGACCCCGTGGCCGACGCGCGGATCGACGCGGCGGAGGACGAGGCCTACGCGACCATGCTGGACGCCGTGGAGAGCGGCGGCTTCGACGTGGTCCACAACAACTGCCTGCACCCGCTGCCGCTGCGCCGGGCCGGCGACCTCGGCGTGCCCATGGTCACGGTCCTGCACACGCCGCCCTTCGCGCCCTTCGTGCAGGGCGTCCGGGCCGCGGCGGGCCGGCAGCCCTTCGTGGCCGTGTCCGAGACGCTGGCGCGGGACTGGGCCGCCATCCTGCCCGCCGTCGGCATCATCGGCAACGGCGTGGACCTCGACGGCTTCCCCTACCGGGCCGAGGCCGCGGCGGAGCCCTACGCCATGTGGTCGGGCCGGATCGTGCCCGAGAAGGGGCTGCATCTCGCGATCGACGCGGCGCGGCTCGCCGGGATCGAGCTGCGCTTCGCGGGCCCGCGCTCGCGCTCGTCGTATTGGTGCGGCGAGATCGAGCCGCGGCTCGGGCCGGGCATCCGCGACCTCGGGCATCTCGGGCAGGCGGAACTCGTGGCCTGCCTCGGCGGCGCGCGGGTCGCCGTCACGTCGCCCCGCTGGGAGGAGCCCTTCGGCCTCGTCGTGGTCGAGGCGCTGGCCTGCGGGACGCCCGTCGCCGCGTTCAGGCGAGGGGCGCTGCCGGACATCCTGAACCGGGCGACCGGGCGCCTGGCCGAGCCGGACAGCGTCCCGGACCTGGCGCGGGCCATGCGAGAGGCGTCCGGCCTCGGCCGCGCGGCCTGCCGGGCCCGGGCCGAGATCGTGTACGATGCCGAGGTCATGATCGACCGCTACGAATCCCTCTACCAGACCGTCCAGGCGGCCGTGCCGACGCGCATCCCGGTCGGCGTGGCGGCCGTGCATGCCTGAGAGGACGCACGACCCGGCGGTCGTGTGCGTTCCGGCCCGCGACGAGGTCGAGCGGCTGCCGCGGCTCCTGGGGAGCCTCGCCGTCCAGGACGGGTTCGGCCCCGAGCGGCCGCTCCGCGTCGTCGTCGTCGTGAACAACAGCCGCGACGGCACCGCGGCGAGGGTGAGGGCGGAGCAGGCGGCCTGGCCCGCCCTCGCGGTGCGCCTCGTCGAGGAGACCTACGCCCCGCCCGACGCCCATGTCGGCACCGCGCGCCGCAGGGCCCTCGATCTCGGGGCCGACTGGCTCGCCGACGCGCCCGACGGCATCCTCCTCACGACCGACGCCGACGCCCGGCTCGCGCCCGGCTGGGTCGCGGCCAATGGCCGGGCGCTGCGGGATTCGGAGATCGTCGGCGGCCGCCTCCTGATCGACCGCGAGGGCGAGGCGTCACCCGAGCTCCTGGCCCTCCACGCGGCCATCGAGGCCTATTGGGCCGCCGTGAGGGAGGTCGAGGACCGCCTCGATCCCCCGCCCCACGATCCCCCGCCGCGTCACGGCGACCACACGGGCGCGAGCCTCGCCCTCCGGGCCGGGCTCTACCGGCGGGTGGGCGGCCTGCCGGCCCTGCCGCGGGGCGAGGACAACGCACTCGTCCGACGCGTCGGGGAGGCGGGCGGCCGCCTCCGGCATTGCCCGGCCGTCTCCGTACGCGTCTCCGACCGGGCCGACGGGCGCGCGGAGGGCGGCATGGCGGTGGAGATGGCGCGGCGGGCGCGCGTGGCCCCGCGGCCGGACGCCTACCTCTTGCCGGAGCCGTCGCATTGGGCGGCGCAGGTCGGGCGCCGGGCCGCCCTGCGGACGGCATGGCGCGCCGGCCCGGCGGCCGCGACCCTGGCGCTCGACGCGCTCGGGCTTCCGCCGGAGGCCGTCGCCGGCATCGATCCGGCTGGATGCCCGAACGACATCGCCTTCGTGGAGAGGGCGAGCCGGCACCTCGGGGAGCGCGACCTCCCGGCACGCCTCGTCCCGCTGGACCGGGCCCTGGCCGAGTTCCGGCAGGGCGCGTCGGGCGTCCCGTGACGCGGCCGGTCGGGTACTACGTCCACCACCAGGGGGCCGGGCACCTGCATCGCGCGCTGCGCGTCGCGCGCCGGCTCGATCGGCCCGTCACGCTTCTCGGCACGGGACTCGCCGGAACGGACGCGACGATCCTCGATCTGCCCGACGATCGCCTGTCGGCCGCGTTCGCCGGCGAGGACGGCGAACCGGAGCGCCCGGCTTCGTTCCACTACGCGCCGCTCGGGCATGACGGCGTGCGCGGCCGCATGGCGCGCCTCGCGGGCTGGATGGCCGAGGCCGATCCGGCCCTCGTGGTCGTGGACGTCTCGGTCGAGGTCGCGCTGCTGGCGCGGCTCCTGTCTGTGCCGACCGTCGTGGTTCGCCTCGCCGGCGAGCGGGTCGACGTCCCGCATCTCGAGGCGTTCCGGGCCGCGACGCGGCTCGTCGCGCCGTTCCCGGCCGCGCTCGAGGCCGCGTCCACGCCCGACTGGGTGCGGCGCAAGACCCTCTATGCGGGCCTCCTGGCCGAGCGGCCGGCGGCCCTGGGCGAGGGCGACGGCCGGGTCGTCGTGCTGCTCGGGCGCGGGGGCGGCGGGCCGTCCGGAGCCGACCTCGTCGCGGCGGCGCGCGCCGTGCCGGACCGCGCCTGGCACGTGATCGGCCTCGGCGGCGCGGAGATGGCCGAGGCCGCGCCGAACCTGCACCTGCATGGCTGGGTGGACGACGTGCCGGACCGTCTCGCCTCCGCCTCCGTCGTCGTCGGCAGCGGGGGCGACGGCGTCGTGGCGGCCGTCGCGGCGGCGGGCAAGCGCTTCGTCTGCCTGCCGCAGGATCGGCCCTTCCGCGAGCAGGCCGCGAAGGCGGAGGGTCTGGCCCGGATCGGCGCCGCGATCGTCCGCGACGTCTGGCCGGCGGCGGCCGCCTGGCCCGCGCTCCTCGCCGAGGCGGAACGCCTGGATCCCGCCCGGCTCGCCGCGTTGGTGCCGGAGGACGCGTTCGGGGCGCTCGCGGGCGCCATCGGGGCCGTGGCGGACGGGTCGGATCTCCGGCTCAGAACACCCGGTCCGGCGGGAGACGGGCCGCGTCGATCTCCGCCCGCTCCGGGTGCCGCAGGATCGCGAGGTCCCGCGACCGATCCGGCGCGATGAGCCCCATCCGGGCGAACGCGTCCAGCCAGCCGTCCATGGGCCAGAGGCCGTGGCGGTCGCGGAACAGGCGGGCATTGCGCACGATGTCGGCGAAATGCTGCAGCGGCGGATCGAAGACGGCGTGGTGCTGGTGGAAGGCCTGCAGGCCGCCGGCGAAGAGCAGCGGCAACCCGGTCGCGGCGGCCCGGAAGGCGAAATCCGTGTCCTCGGCGCCGTAGCCCGAGAAGGCCTCGTCGAAGCCTCCGACCCGGTCGAAGCTCGCGGCCCGGATGCCGAAGGCGAGGGACCAGAAGAGGCCCGGCTGCTCCGCCGCCGCGACGCCGCGATCCGGGAAGCGGCGGGCGGGATGAAGGCGTCCCGTCCGGGCCAGCGCGTCCTCCGTCCAGCCATCCGCGACGGCGCCCGCCGGGAGGTAGCGGACGGCGCAGCAGACGAGCGCATCGTGCTCCGCCAGCACGGACGCGAAGCCGGGGACGAGCGTCGCGGACGGGATGCAGTCGACGTCCAGGAAGACGAGGGTGTCGCCGGTCGCGGCCCGGCGTCCGGCGTTGCGGGCGGCCGCGAGCGGCAGGCCGTCGCCCGGCACCGCGACCCGCCGGACCGGGCAGGGCAGGGGAGGCAGCACGGCCTCGCCCGGGCCCATCTGGACGACCACCAGCTCCCGGGGCGGGGCACCACGGCCGATCCCCTCCGCGAGCCGCCGGAGATGCGCGTCGCGCCCCTTGTTCAGCGTGACGACGCTGACGTCGCTCATGCCGGGCCGGACCGCCGCAGCACGTCGAGGCGGTATTCGGCCGTGCGCGCCTGGTGCATCACGGTCGCGTCGGCCGCGAGAGCCGCCATGAACCCCTCCGCCGCCTCGTCGCCCGAGAGCGGGTAGTCCGTCTCGCCCAGCCAGTGGACCAGGACGGCCTCGCCGCCGGGCGCGAGGCTCGACGCCACGCGCGCCGCGAGCGCCGTCATGTCGGTGCGGTCGAGGTAGTAGATGACCTCCGACAGGACCACGAGATCGAACGTGCCCGCCGGCCAGTCCCGCGGCGCCACCGCCTGCTCGAACCGCACCTGCGGCAGGTCGCGGCACCGCTCCCGCGCCAGCGCCAGCGCGGAGGCGGCGACGTCGACGGCCAGCAGCGCGTCGCAGCGCCGCGCGAGCTGCCGCGTGAACACGCCGATGGAGCAGCCGAGTTCGAGGGCGCTCGCGTACCGCTCGCGCGGCAGGCTCGCCAGCGTCGCCTCGTACTTGGCCCGCTCGTAGGGACTCGTCTCGAAGCCCCAGGGATCGGTCTCGCCCGTGTAGAGCCCGTCGAAATAGGCGGGCGAGAGCGACGATGCGTGACGGTTCACCCTGTCTCCTCCACGAAGCGCTCGAAGGGTCCGCAGAGGCGGTCGATCATCGCCGGATCCAGGCGGAACCCGCCGGGCGCGTCGTCGATGAGATCCGTCGTCTGCGACCGATGGGCCGCGACGGCCGCGCGCTTGGCGCCCTCGTGCCGGCCGACGTCCAGCCGGACCATGCGCCGGGGCGGCGTCACGGCGGCGTCCGCCGGCAGTGTCCGGCCCCAGACCGGGTAGGCCAGGATCCGCACGGTCGGGAGCCGGGGCCGGGCGAGGTCCACGATCGCGGCGGCGGCCGCGTGGTCGCAATGCGGATCGTGCCGCCAGGTGACGAGCACCGCGCCCGCCCCGCAGGCGCTCGCGGCCTCGGCGATCGCCTGAGCCGCGGCCTCGGCCTCGACGCCCGCCGCCGGGACGCCCGCATCGGGCAGGCGCAGGAAGGTCACGTGCCCGGGCGGGACGCCGAGCCGGCCGGCCGCGTCCCGCGTCTCGGCCTCCCGGAGCGCCCGCAACGCGTCCGGCGGCACCCGGCGCGAGCCGGCATGCGATCCGCAGCCGTCGCTGACGACCACGATCCGCACGTCCGCGCCGCGCCGCCGCGCCTCCGCGATCGTGCCGCCGCAGCCGAGGCTCTCGTCG
>JAEUAC010000053.1 GCA_019695455.1 Methylorubrum extorquens
CCCGTTCCCTGGCCGAGCGGCTTGGTCGTGAAGAACGGGTCGAAGGCCTTCGCGATGACGTCGGGCGTCATGCCGGTCCCCGTGTCGGAGACGCAGAGCGCGACGTACTGGCCCGGTTCGAGATCGCGTTCGCCCGCCGCGCGGCGGTCGAAATGCTGGTTGCCGGTCTCGATCGTCAGCGTGCCGCCGTCCGGCATCGCGTCCCGGGCGTTGATGCACAGGTTCAGGAGCGCGTTCTCGAGCTGGGGCGGATCGACCAGGGCCGGCCACAGGCCGCCGGCCGCCACGACCTCGACCGCGATCCCCGGGCCCATCGTGCGGTCGACGAGCTCCTCCATGCCGGCGACGAGGCGGTTCACGTCGGTCGGACGGGGATCCAGCGTCTGCCGGCGGGAGAAGGCGAGCAGACGATGCGTCAGCGCGGCCGCGCGCTTCGACGCGCCCTGGGCGGCCGCCATGTAGCGCTCGATCTCCGCGTAGCGGCCCTGGCTCAGGCGGGCCTGCATGAGTTCCAGCGATCCCGAGATGCCGGCCAGCAGGTTGTTGAAGTCGTGCGCGAGCCCGCCGGTCAGCTGCCCCACGGCCTCCATCTTCTGCGCCTGCCGGAGCGCCGCCTCGGCCTGCATCAGCTCGGCCGTCCGCTCGGCGATGCGATGTTCCAGCGTCTCGTTCAGGGTCCGCAGGGCGGCGGAGGCGCGGTCCCGCTCCGCCTCGATGGCGCGCCGCCCCTCCACGTCGATCAGCACGCCCGGGAAGCGCAGGGGCGTGCCGTCCGGGCCGTGGTCCACCCGGCCGTTGGCCTCGAGCCAGTAGAAGCGACCGTCCGCCCGGCGCGTGCGGTACTGGTGGGCATACGGCCCGCCGAGCCGGATGGCCTCGCCGATCGCGCTCGCCAGCCCCGCCTGGTCGTCGGGATGGACGGTCGCCACGATCTGGGCGAGCGGGATGCCGTCGCGACCGAGCGAGGGATCCAGGCCGAACGAGCGGGCGAACGCCTCGTCGATGGTGAACCGGTCGGTCGGCAGGTCCCAATGCCAGGTGCCGATGATCGCGCCCGCCGCCAGGGCGAGCTGGACGCGTTCGACGTTCTCCCGGGCGACCGCCTCGCTGAGGCGCATCCGCTCCTCCGCGGCGCGGCGCTCCGTCGTGTCGTTGAAGACGATCGCGATCTGGCGATCGGCCGGATCGCCCACCGGGACGGCCCGGACCTCGAACCAGCGCTCGAAGTCCTTGGCGTAGCTCTCGAAGGTCGCCGGCTCCCGCGTCCTGGCGACGCGCCCGTAGGTCTCGAACCAGAACCTCTCGAGGTTCGGCGCGAAGTCCGAGACCCAGGCGCCCCGCAGGTTGACGCCCGCCTGCCTCTCGAAGGCCGGATTGGCCTCGAGGAAGCGATAATCCACCGGCCGGTCGTCGTCGTCGAACTTGACCTGGACGATGGCGAAGGCCGCCTCGATCGTCTCGAGGGTCGTCCTGAACCGCTCCTGGCTGGCCGCGAGGTCGTCGAGCGCCCGCGACTGCGCGGCCGCCTCACGGGCGGCCCCGTCGACGGCGTCCCGCAGGCGCCGGACCTCCTCCACCAGGTCCTCACGCGACAGCGACATCGGGTCCGCGCTCGTCACACCGTTCTCCATGCGCCTCGCCGCCGCGGCCGCCCGCACCCGTCGATGCCTGCCCGGGCAGGTCCACGGCGCCGTCCATCGACGGCGCGGGGCCGTCCATCGACGGCGCGGCGCCGGATGTCCACCGCCCGTCCCCGATCCCGCTCCGCGCGACGTCCGTGCCGGAGCCGAACGCTGCGCGGGCAAGACCCGGCCTCCTCCGTCGGTCCCGCCGGTCGAGGCGCTCTCGCGACCGCCGCCGGAACGGGTCGGGCCGCATGCGGGTTCGGCCTCGGACACCAGCCGAGCCGAGCCTCATGAGTCCTGCCGACCCCATCCGCTACCGCCCCGATCTCGAGGACGTGACGCCCGACGAGGACCGGACGATCGCGCAGCTGAACGAGACCTTCGACACCATCCTCCAGACCGTGGCGACCGGGTCCGGCCACGCCGTGCGGTCGGTGCACGCCAAGGCGCACGGCATCCTGGAGGGCACGTTGACGGTCGAGGCCGGGCTGCCGCCCGAACTCGCGCAGGGGCTGTTCGCCACGCCCGGCGAGCACCGCGTCTACATGCGCCTGTCGACCAATGCCGGCGACATCCTCCCCGATGCCGTGTCCCTGCCGCGCGGGCTCGCCGTGAAGGTCCTGGACGTGCCCGGCCCGCGCCTGCCGGGCGCGGAGGGCGCGACGCAGGATTTCGTGATGGTGAACGGCACGGTCTTCCAGGCGCCGAACGCGGAGAAATTCCTCGGCAGCCTCAAGCTGCTGGCGAAGACCACGGACCGGATCGAGGGCGTGAAGGTCGCCGCCTCCAAGGTCCTGCGCGGCGTCAACAAGGCCCTGACGGCCGTGGGCGTGGAGAGCGCCACGCTGGCCGCGCTCGGCGGGGCGCCGAACGTGAACCCGCTGGGCGAGACGTATTACAGCGTGACGCCGTTCCGCTACGGCGACTACGTGGCGAAGTTCTCGATCGCTCCGGTCTCGACCGCCCTCGCGAGCCTGACGGGCGAGGAGATCGACGCGTCGGACCGGCCCGACGCGATCCGCGAGACCGTGCAGGCCGAGATGCGGTCGATCGACGCCGAATGGGAGTTCCGCGTCCAGCTCTGCCGCGATCTCGAGCGCCAGCCCGTGGAGGATCCGACCGTCGAATGGAAGGAGGAGGAGGCGCCCTTCGTGAAGGTCGCGACCATCCGGGCACGGCCGCAGGACAGCTGGGCTCCGGATCGCGTCGACGCCGTCGACGAGCACATGCGGTTCAGCGTCTGGACCGGCCTCGACGCCCATCGGCCGCTCGGCAACATCAACCGCGCCCGCAACGCGACCTACCGGCACTCGGCCGAGTTCCGCCAGCGCGTCAACGGCTGCCCGATCCACGAACCCGGGGCGGCCTCCCGCTGAGGCGCCCGCCTTCGCCGAGGCTCGGCGACGTGGGCGCGGGCGCGGTGGGCCCTAGCGGGGCGGCGTCATGGCGGCGGCCGCGTCCAGATTGTCCCGAAGCGAGCGGATGCGCTCCATGAGCTGCGCGAGGTCCCCCTCGTCGAGGCCGACCGTCTCGCGGACGCAGCCGACCACCTCGGCCACGCTCTCCCGCAGCCGTCGCCCCTCCGCCGTGAGACGGACCACCACGCGCCGCTCGTCGGCGGCGGACCGGGTGCGCGTCACGAAGCCGAGCCCTTCGAGCCGCTTGAGGAGCGGCGTCAGCGTGTTGCTGTCCTGGCGCAGCCGATCGCCGATCTGGCCGACGCTCAGCGCGTCGTCCGTCCAGAGGGTCAGCATGACCAGGTATTGCGGATAGGTCAGCCCGAGCCGCTCCAGCGGCTTGCGGTAGACGCGGTTGAAGGCCGCTCCCGTCGAATGGACGAGGAAGCAGAGCAGGTCGTCGACCCGCGACGGGGACGCATCGGAGCGGCTATCCATCGCGGTCGTATAAATCGTACACGATAGGATCGCAAGCGCTTGACCCCCGGTCGGACCGGTCCTAGACGGCTCGGCCATCGGACCGGCCGGGCCACGGCACGGTCCCGGCCAGGAGGGCGCAACATGAGTGTGGACGCGAAGTACAAGACCAAGGCGACCGCGAGCGGCGGCGGCCGGGACGGCAAGACGACCCTCGCCGACGGCACGATGGCCCTCGACCTGACGGTGCCCAAGGAGCTCGGCGGTCCGGGCGGCGACGGCGCCAACCCGGAGAAGCTGTTCGCGCTCGGCTATTCCGCCTGCTTCCTCGGCGCCATGCGGGTGGCCTCGGGCCAGACCAAAATCCAGGTCCCGCAGGGCACCACGGTCACGGCCGAGATCGGCATCGGCCCGCGCTCGGAAGGCGGCTTCGGCATCACGGCCGCGCTCGACGTGTACCTGCCGGGCCTCCCGGAGCAGGACGCGAAGACGCTGGTCGAGACGACGCACGGCATCTGCCCGTACTCGAACGCCATCAAGGCGAGCGTCGACGTGACGACGACCACCCGCGCCTGACGCGACCGGGGGCGGGCGGACCGACGCCGCCCGCCATCCCGCCGCCGGAGACGAGACCATGAGGCCGCAGACGGTTCCCGACGTGACCTTCCACACCCGCGTGCGGAACGACGCGCTCGGCGGTCCCAACCCCTACGAATGGAAGGACGTGACCACGGCCGACCTGTTCGCCGGCAAGGACGCCGTCCTGTTCGCCGTGCCGGGCGCCTTCACGCCCGCCTGTTCGGAGAGCCACCTGCCGGCCTTCGAGGCCCGCTACGACGAGTTCCGCGCCCTCGGCATCGACGCGGTCTACTGCCTCGCGGTCAACGACGCCTTCGTGCTGTTCCAGTGGGCCCGGTCGCGGAGCATCGAGCGCGTCGTCATGCTGCCGGACGGCAACGGCGAGTTCACGCGCCTCATGGGCATGCTGGTGCGCCGCGAGGCGCAGGGCATGGGCCTGCGGAGCTGGCGCTACGCCATGCACGTCACGGACGGGCGCATCCGCAGGATCTTCGCGGAGCCGGGCTTCCGCGACGATCCGCCGGGCGTCGGCCTGACGGTCTCGGATGCCGGGACGATGCTGGACTACCTGGCGGACGCGCGGCGCGGCGCCGACCGGACCGCTCCCTGAGCCGAGGCTCGCGGCGACCGCCTGGTCGTCCGATCCGGGCGTGGCGATCGTGGCCTCGGCGCGAAGGGCGCGCGGCGTGGTCCTGCGTGGTACCGCCACCCCGGCTCGAACGGGGGACCTCTAGATCCACAATCTAGCGCTCTAACCAACTGAGCTATGGCGGCCCGGCATGCCGAAGGCGTGCGCCATGTAGCGCCGTACCCGCCCGATGACAAGGCGGCCCGCGGCCTCCCGGACGGCCCGCCGCGGGCGGCGGCGGGCCGGCTCGCGGCGTCGCGACGCCTTGCGGCGGCGGGCGGGCCGGTCTAGCCGACCGGCGAGGATCCCATGTCGCCACGCGTCCGCCGTCTCGCCCTCCCCGTCGTCGCCCTCGCGATCGGCCTCGCGGCCCTCGCGACGGCGGTCTGGATCTCGTTCGCGCCCCGGCCGGGAGGCGGATCCGCCATCTCGGTCGGCGGGCCGTTCGCGCTTCTCGGCCCGGACGGCCGCACGGTCACGGAGAAGGACTTCGCGGGAACGCCCTTCCTCGTCTTCTTCGGCTTCACGCATTGCCCGGACGTGTGCCCGACCAAGCTGTTCGAGATCTCCGAGATCTTCCGGGCCATGGGCGACAAGGGCCGGGGCGTGCGGGCGCTGTTCGTCACGGTGGATCCCGAGCGGGACACGCCGGACGTCATGAAGACCTACGGCCAGAGCTTCGATTCCCGCATCCTCGGGCTCACGGGCGACCGGGCGGCGATCGACCGGATCGTGCGCGACTACCGCGCCTATGCGCGCCGGGTGCCCACCAAGGACGGCGACTACACGATGGAGCACACGGCGCTCGTCTACCTGATGGGCAAGGACGGCCGCTTCGTCGGCGCCTTCAACGTGGAGCGTCCTCCGGCGGAGGCGGCCCAGGACCTCCTGCGCCGCCTGTGAGCCGCGCCGCCCGGGAGGTCCGGGCGAGGCCGTGCTCCGTCTTGTTCCACCGGGCGGGGGCCGCCAGCAGCTCGAACAGGCCGCGCCAGGCCGCGATCGAGACGAGCCCGTAATAGAGCGGCACGAGCGGCACGAAGGGCAGCAGGCTCCACCAGCGCCGCCGCCGCAGCGCCTCGAGCGGCGGCAGCGTGAGCGCCACGACGCCCGCGCAGAGCAGCGTGATCGACAGCGAGGCCGCCAGGATCTCGAGCGGCGTCGCGGCCGTCACGAGACGACCCGACGCGAGCGCCTCCGCGGCCGCCGCCGTGAAGAACGGGAAGCCGAAGGCGGAGAGCACGGTGCCGAGCGTGACGGAGGTCGCCCCGCCGAGACGGACCGGGCCGAGGTTGCGCAGGTTGCCGACCGGGCGGCGGGAATGCGTGATCGCGACCTGCAGGAAGCCCTTCATCCAGCGCGTGCGCTGGTGCATCCAGGGCCGCAGCGACCGGGGCGCCTCCTCGAGGGTCGCCGAGGGCAGATCGCCGACCCGGTAGCCCGCCGCCGCGAGCCGGATGCCGAGATCGGCGTCCTCCGTGACGTTCCAGGCGTCCCAGCCGCCCAGGCCGCGCAGGACGGCGGTGCGGAAGTGGTTGGACGTCCCGCCGAGCGGCACCGGCAGGTCGAAGCGGGCCAGGGCCGGGTTGATGACGTCGAACAGCGCCGCGTACTCGATCGCGAAGAGGCGGGTGAAGAGCGTGTCGTCGGCATTGTCGATGACGAGCCGCGCCTGCAGGCAGACCACGTCGCCCGGCGCCCGGTCGAAGAGCGACACGGCGAGGCGCAGCTGGTCGGGATCGGGGACGTCCTCCGCGTCGTACACCGCGACGAACTCGCCCGCCGCGAGGTCGAGCCCGACATTCAGGGCGCGCGGCTTGGTCCGCGGCACGCCGGGCGGGACGACGACGACCTCGACGAAGCCCGGCCGGCGCAACGCCGCGAGCGCGGCACGGGTCTCGCCGTCGCCGGCCTCGACCAGGATCTTCACGTCGAGCTTGGCGGCCGGGTAGTCCAGCGCCGCGAGCGCCCGCAGGAGCTTCGGCAGCACGCGCGCCTCGCGATAGAGCGGCACGAGGACCGTGTAGACGGGCAGGTCCGCCTCGCGCAGCCGCGCCGCCGCCCCGTCCGGCCCCGTCGCGGCCGGCTCGAGCACGGTCGCGATGCGCAGGGCGGCGCTCGCCAGGAAGGCGGTCGTGATCAGGGCGGCGAAGGTGAGCGCCGTCTCGTCCGGCCACCACAGGGTCGCCAGCACGGCGCCGCCGCCGCCCACGAAGGCGGCCAGCACCTGGCCGGGCGTCGCGCCGGACCGGAAGCTGAGATCGGGCCCGAGACGCGCCAGCCCGTCGGCCGCCCGGTCGGCGATGGCGACGGCCCGGACCGCCATGACGGCGTCCCGCACGGCGCCGGGCGGCGCGATCGCCGCGATGGCCGGCCCGAGCCGCATCGCGCCCGAGAGCAGCCGCCCGATCGAGGCGCCCCGGGGCGCCCAGGCGAAGCGCGCCGGCAGCGGACCGCCGCCCGTCAGCGGCACGAGCCCGGTCAGGACGGATTCCGGGAAGCGCGCCATCGCGTGCACGTCGTCCAGCGTGTCGCGGAACGGCAGTCCCGCCTCGGCCGCGAGCGCCCGGTAGTAGCGCACCTCGTCGAGGAGGCCGGCCCGCACGATCGCGAGGTCGCCCGTCACGCCCCACCGGATCGCGAGCCGGGCGGCCGTCTCGACATCCGCGTCCGGGACGCCGTGGCGGCGCAGGAACGCGAGCTCGACGGGATCGCTCCCGGCCGAGTGCACGCTCGCCGGGCCGGGCACCGCATCCATGGCTCTGCACACCTCGCGACGCCCGACACACCGGACGGACGACGATTCGCAGCCTATCCACGAAACCTGTCCACGATCTTTCGCGCGCCGCGCATGACGATCTCGGCCGTCGGCCAGACCACCGCCGGCATCTCGGAACGGATGGTCACGACGGAGCGTACGATCTACGGGGCGTCTCGACGCCGGATCGGTCTCACCATATTCTAATCGGCCGGATGACCGGCCGGCGGCGAATCTCTCTTCATCGGCGGGCCATAAGAATACGGCCGAGGCCGCGGCAGGAACGCTCCGCGGGGATGGACCTGCGCCATCGCGGCGCAGCCCTCGCGGTCCGGGCTCCCCATGCCCACCCTTGAAAGCGGGGCCGGTCGATCGCATGTCAATGTTGTTGACATTCACATAGGAGCTCGGTCGATGTCCTCTGCTTCGTCCTCCACCTGGAACACCGACGCGCCGCAGCGGCGCAGCCGCGGCTCGGGCCGCAAGCCGCTCGAGATCGTCGGCGTCGTCTTCCTCTTCTTCTGGTTCTGGCCCGCGGCCTTCGCGTATGTCGCCTGGAAGCTTCTCGGCTACCCGGTCCCGGCCGAGCTGAGGCGCTTCGTCGAGGACGGGGCGGCGCAGCTCAAGGCGGCGCGCTGGAACCCGACGGGCTTCGGCGGCGGCGGCTTCGCCGGCACGGGCAACCTCGCCTTCGACGAGTATCGCCGCGGCGAGGTCGACCGGCTCGAGCGCGAGCGCCGTCGCCTCGACGACGAGGCGCGCGAGTTCCGCACCTTCGTCGAGGACCTGAAGCGCGCCAAGGATCGCGAGGAGTTCGACGCCTACATGGCCAAGCGCCGCCAGGACGGCCCGCAGACCGCCTGACGCCGACCGGGGCGGGCCAGGAGGCCCGCCCCCCCTCGGTCCGGTTCGCGCCGGCCGCCCGGCGCGGCCGGCATCCCGCCGGGGACGGCGACCGCAGGCCGTCCCTCAGTACCCCTTCGTGCGGTCCACCACGCCGGTCATCGGTTCTCCGGCCCGGTGGCGGCGGATGTTGTCGAGGAGGACGCGGCCGGCGCTGTCGGGCTGCGTCATGCTGGCGACGTGCGGCGTGAGCACGATGGCGGGATGGCGCCAGAACGGGTGCGCGGGCGGCAGCGGCTCGACCGAGGCGACGTCCAGCATGGCCGCCGAAAGCTGGCCGTCGTCCAGCGCGGCGAGGAGGTCGGGCTCGACCAGATGGCCGCCGCGGCCCACGTTGACGATGCGGGCCCCCTTCGGCAGGTGGGCGAAGAGCCCCGCCGACAGGATGCCCCGCGTCTCGTCCGTGAGCGGCAGGAGGCAGACGAGGATGTCGGTCCCGGCCAGGAACGCGTCGAGTTCGCCGGCGCCCGTGAAGACCGCGACGCCCGGGATCGTGCGGGGCGAGCGGTTCCAGCCCCGCAGCGGGAAGCCGAACGGCGCGAGCCGCGCCAGCGCCGCCTGACCCAGCGTGCCGAGCCCCATGATGCCGACCCGCCGCCGGCCGGCCGGCGTGACGGGCCGCGTCTCCCAGCGGGCCTCGCGCTGGAGCGCCGCGTAGCCGACGAGGTCGCGATGCAGGAGCAGCGTCGCGAGCGTCACGTATTCGACCATCGAGTCGATGATGCCGGGCTCGACCATGCGGGCGAGCGCGACGCCCGGCGGCAGCGCGGCCGCGTCGAACTGGTCCACCCCGGCGCTGGACGAGAACAGGACCCGCAGGTTGGGAAAGCGGCGCCCGAGATCGTCGATCGGCTTCCAGGTCACGGCATAGGCGACGCGGGCCGGATCGCCGGTCTCCGGCAGGACGTGGAACGGCAGGTCCGGCATCTCGTCGGCGAAGAGCCGCCGCCAGATCTCGCCCCGCTCCGCCAGTCCCTGATACACGATCGCCATGAGGCCTCCTGCTCGTCCGGGGAGCATGTCCCGTGCCGCGGGCCGCGGGTCCAGGCCCAATCCTTCGTCCGGCTTCCGCCCCGCGGGCGCCGCGTCTAAGGCTCGGGCGGGAGGAGCCGACGCATGGCGGAGGCAGGGCGGGACGAGGCGGCCTTCGAGGCCGATTACGTCGTCGTGGGCGCGGGGTCGGCCGGCTGCGTGCTGGCGAACCGGCTGAGCGCGGACGGGCGCACGCGCGTCGTGCTGCTGGAGGCGGGCGGTCCCGACCGGAACCCGTGGATCCACGTGCCGATCGGCTACGGCAAGCTGTTCAAGCATCCCGGCGTGAACTGGATGTACGCCACCGAGCCCGAGCCGGAGCTCGGCGGCCGGTCGGTCTACCAGCCGCGCGGCAAGGTGCTGGGCGGCTCGTCCTCCATCAACGGGCTCGTCTACGTCCGCGGCCAGCGCGAGGATTTCGACGGCTGGCGGCAGGCCGGCAATGCCGGCTGGGGCTACGACGACGTGCTGCCCTATTTCCGCAAGGCCGAGGACCAGGCGCGCGGGGCCGACGCGTTCCACGGGACCGGCGGCCCGCTGGCCGTCTCGGACGCGACCGGGCCGGACCCGCTCTGCGACGCGTTCGTGGCGGCCGCCGCCGAGGACGGCATCCCGCCCAACGCCGACTTCAACGGCGCGACCCAGGAAGGCGCCGGCTACTTCCAGACCACGTCGCGCCGCGGCCTGCGCTGGAGCACGGCCAGAGCCTACCTGAGACCCGCCCGCGCGCGCCCGAACCTGCGCGTCATCACGGGCGCGCTCGCGACGCGGATCGTGCTGGACGGGCGGCGCGCCGTCGGGGTCGCGTTCCGCGAGGGCGGGCGCGAGACCTGGGTGCGGGCCGGCCGGGAGGTCGTGCTGGCCGGCGGCGCCTTCAACTCGCCGCAGCTCCTGCAGCTCTCCGGGATCGGCCCGTCCGCGCTCCTCCGGGAGCACGGCCTCGCCGTCGCCCACGACCTGCCGGGCGTCGGCGAGGCCCTGCAGGACCACCTGCAGGCCCGCATCGTGATGCGGACGCGGCGTCCGATCACGGTCAACGACACCCTCGGAACGCTCGCGGGCCGCGTCGGCGCGGGCCTCCGCTGGGCGCTCCGCCGGACCGGGCCGCTCACGGTGAGCGCCGGCTATGCGGGCGCCTTCTTCCGGACCGATCCGCGGCTCGCGAGCCCGGACATCCAGGTCCATTTCATCACGTTCTCGACCGACCGGATGGGCGAGGCCCTGCACCCGTTCTCGGCCTTCACGGCCTCCATCTGCCCGCTCCGGCCCGAGAGCCGCGGCAGCGTGCGGATCCGCAGCGCCGATCCGGCCGCGCCGCCCGCCATCCGCGTGAACTATCTCGCGACGGAGACGGACCGGCACGTTGCCGTGACCGGTCTGACGCGCCTGCGCTCCATCCTGGCCCGCCCCGCCATGGCGGCGGAGACGAGCGCCGAATACCTGCCGGGGCCCGGCGTCGCGAGCGACGACGAGGTCCTGGCCTACATCCGGGAGACCGCCTCGACCATCTACCACCCGAGCTGCACGTGCCGCATGGGCCCCGACCCGGGCGCGGTCGTCGACGCGCGGCTGCGGGTGCGGGGCATCGCGGGCCTGCGGGTCGCGGACGGCAGCGTCATGCCGGCGGTCGTCTCGGGCAACACGAACGCCGCGATCGTCATGATCGGCGAGAAGGCGGCCGACATGATCCTGGAGGATGCCCCATGACGCTCTTCGACCTCTCCGGCCGCACGGCCCTCGTGACGGGCGGCAACGGCGGCATCGGGCTCGGCATGGCGCAGGGGCTCGCCGCCGCCGGCGCCCGCGTCGCGATCGCGGCCCGCGACGCCGCCAAGGCGGAGGCGGCGCTCGCGACGCTCGGCCCGGAGGCGATCTTCGTGCCCGCCGACCTCTCCTCCCGGGCCGCCTGCGTCGCGACCGTCGACGCGGCGGCGCGGCGCCTCGGGCGGCTCGACATCCTCGTCAACAACGCCGGCACGGCGAACCGCAAGCGCCCGGAGGCGCTCTCGGAGGAGGAGTGGCACGCCCTCCTCGACCTGAACCTCTCGGCGACCTTCTTCTGCTGCCAGGCCGCGCATCCGCACATGCAGGCGGCAGGCGGTGGCAAGATCGTCAACATCGGCTCGATGATGTCGCTGTTCGGCGCCCCGTTCGCGGCCGCCTACGGGGCGAGCAAGGGCGGCGTCGTGCAGCTCACGCGCTCGCTCGCGAGCGCCTGGGCGGTCGACGCGATCCAGGTGAACGCGATCCTGCCCGGCTGGATCGACACGGACCTGACGGTCGGCGCGCGCGCCCAGGTGGAGGGCCTGGACGCGGCCGTGCTCCGCCGGACGCCGGCCGGACGCTGGGGCCGCCCGGAGGATCTCGCCGGACTCGCCGTGTTCCTCGCCGCCCGCGCGTCCGACTTCGTCACCGGCACGGCCATTCCGGTCGACGGCGGCTACTCCGCCCAGGCCTGACGGCGCGCCGCCCCCTCCCCGGTTGCCTTCCGGCACGCGGCCCTGAAGTGTTCGGGCGAGCGATTCGGGAAGGCGATGGCATGGGGGCTTTGACCAGGATCGTGGTGCCGCTTGCCCAGCGGCTGCTCGCGACGCAGGGCCTCGAGATCCGCCGCCTCGCCAAGGAGCAGATGGCGGCCGACGCGGTGCTCGACGTGCTCTCGCTCTGCGTGGCGGACATGATGGCGCGCCTGCCCGAGGGCCACGAAGTCTTCTGCGTCGAGGTCGGCGCCAACGACGGCGACATGGCCGACCCGATCCGGCCCTTCATCGAGGCGCACGGCTGGCGCGGAGTGCTCGTCGAGCCGCAGCCCCGAGTGTTCGAGCGCCTCGTGCGGAACTACGCGCACCAGCCCCAGCTCCGCTTCGAGAACGCCGCCCTCGCCCCGCAGGACGGCAGCGCGACGCTTTACTGCTTCGCCGATGCGCCGGACCTGCCGGCGGACGCCAGCATGCTTGCCTCCTTCCGCCGCGACGTGCTCGAGACGAACTCGCGCGCCTATGCCGGCCCGATCGAGGCGATCACGGTGCCGACCCTGACCTTCGACACCCTGATGCGGAAGCACGGCGCGACGCACATGGACGTCCTTCAGGTCGATACGGAGGGCTTCGACTGGCAGGTCATCAAGATGGTCGACTTCGACCGCTTCCGTCCGGCCATCATCCACTTCGAGAACAACTTCCTGTCAGCGGCCGAGATGGCCGATTGCGTCGCCCTGCTCGCCCGCAACGGGTACCGGATGCTCAACGCCGGCGTCGACACGATCGCCTACCGGCAGGGCGTCGACGAGCGGTTCGTGTCCCGCGCCCGCGGAAGCCGGCTCAACACGATGCTCTGAGACGGGGTGGCGGCGCCTCGACAGTCCGGCATGGCATATCGCTTGCCTCGCCATGGGCTGGCGGCGCAGGATGCGCGCCGAGGAGCAGTATGGACCAGTCGTTCCGATCGTCCCTCGCCATCGAGGGGCTGGAGAAGAGGTACGGGGCCGTCGCGGCGCTCGACGGGGTGTCCCTCACGGTCGGCGCGGGCGAGTTCCTGACGCTGCTCGGCCCGTCCGGCTCCGGCAAGACGACGCTGCTCATGGCCATCGCGGGCTTCGTCGCCCCCTCGGCCGGCACCATCCGCCTCGACGACGCGCCGATCCTGCACCTGCCGCCGGAGCGGCGGAACTTCGGCATGGTCTTCCAGGGCTACGCCCTGTTCCCGCACATGAGCGTGGCGAAGAACGTCGCCTTCCCGCTCGAGGTCCGGGGCCGGCCCAGGGCCGAGGTCGAGGGCGCCGTCCGGGGCGCGCTGGAGCTCGTGCGGCTCGGCCACCTGGCGGAGCGGCTGCCGCGCCAGCTCTCCGGCGGCCAGCAGCAGCGCGTGGCGCTCGCCCGCGCGCTGGTCTTCCAGCCCCATCTCCTGCTCCTCGACGAGCCGCTCTCCGCGCTCGACCGCAAGCTCCGGCTCGAGGTGCAGCTCGAACTCAAGACGCTGCACCGCGAGGTCGGCCGCACCTTCATCTACGTCACGCACGACCAGGACGAGGCGCTCTCCCTCTCCGACCGCATCGCCATCATGCGGGACGGGCGCATCGTCCAGGCGGGCGCGCCGCGCGACCTCTACGACCGGCCGCGCACCCGCTACGTGGCGGATTTCCTCGGCCGCTCGAACTTCGTGGCGGGCGCCGTCGAGGGCGTCGCCGGCGGCGAGGCCGCCCTGCGGGCCGGCCCCTGGCGCATCCGGCAGAGCGTCGCGCCCGAGGCCGAGCGGCCGGCGGGCCGCGCCACGCTGGCACTCCGGCCCGAGCGCGTCCGCGTCCTCGCGCCCGGCGAGGAGGCGGCGAACGCCGTCACGGGCCGGGTGGCGAACTGGAGCTATTTCGGCACGCAGTACCACCTCGTGGTCGACGTGGACGGGCTCGGCGAGATCGCGCTCTCGGCGCCCGCCGCCTCCGGCCCGCCGCCCGGCATCGGCGAGCCGATCGCGATCGGCTGGGAGGCCGGTGGCGGCACCTTCGTGGTGGACGACAGCCAACCGGCCCTCGCGGCCTGACGGAGACCCGCATGAACACCGACGACGATCGCACCGACGACTTCGCGGCCGATGCCGCCGCGCTCCTCCGGCAGGAGGCCGGGCTCTCGCGCCGGCAATGGCTCCGGGCCCTGGCCGCGCTCGGCCTCGCGCCCTCGGCCCTGGCCGCGCTGGGCGGCCCCGCCGCCGCGCAGGCCGTGAAGGAGGTCGTGCTCGCGAATTTCGGCGGCGACGCCGTGAAGGCGTTCACGGAGGCCTTCGTCGTCCCCTACGAGAAGGCCACGGGCGGCAAGCTCGTCATCGACGGGTCCGGCCCGTCGAACGGCAAGATCAAGGCCATGGTCCAGGCCCGCAACGTCACCTGGGACATCGTCGATTCCGGCCTCGCCGGCACGGGCGAGCTCGCCCCGCTCGGCCTCCTGGAGGAGATCGACTACGCGATCGTGCAGAAGTCCAAGGTCGTCCCGGAATTCGCCTACAAATACGGCGTCGTGAACTACATGTTCTCGACCGTGATGGCCTGGGACACGGCCCGCGTGAAGAAGACGCCGACGCTCGCCGATTTCTTCGACACGAAGACCTATCCCGGCAAGCGCCTGATGCGGAAGAACTCGCAGGCGATGTGCGAGCTGGCCCTGATGGCCGACGGCGTGCCGAAGGACCGGCTCTATCCGCTCGACGTGCCGCGCGCCTTCAAGAAGATCGCGTCCATCAAGAACGACCTGCTGCTCTGGAATTCGGGAGCCGAGAGCCAGAGCCTGCTGCGCGACGGCGAGGTCGCCATGGGCTGGCTCTGGCACACGCGGGCCAACATCCTGAAGCGCGACACCAAGGGCCGGATCGACTGGACCTTCGAGGGCGGGCTCCTGCAGCCGGGCCTCTGGGTGGTGCCCAAGGGCAATCCGGCCGGCAAGCAGGCGATGGTGGCGATCGCCTCCATGCAGGCGCCGGAGGGCCAGGTCGCGCTGCTCCGCTCCATGGGCAACGGCCCCGCGAACCCGGCCGCCGAACCCTCCGTCCCGGCCGACCTCAAGGACGTCGATCCCGGCTCCCCGGCCAACGCCGCCGTCCAGGCCAAGATCGACGCCGCCTGGTACGAGAAGCTCGGCGCCAAGACCAACGCCGACTTCCTCGACCTCGTCTCCTCGTGACGACGCCGCGCGATCCGCCTCTCCCCGCCTGCGGGGAGAGGTCGAGCAGACGCCGCAGGCGTCGCCCGGGTGAGGGGCTCCGCTCGGATGAGGGACACCGGGCGGGCGGCGCCTCATGAGGGGAAGCGGGATCGCAGTGCCGGCGGACGCGCTGCCCCTCACCCGGTCGGCTCCCGCCGACTCGACCTCTCCCCGCCCGCGGGGAGAGGCGAAGGGGGCGTCCGTCGCGGGAGACGGCCTGTACCGGCTGTTCCTGCTGCCGGCGCTCGTCCTCATGCTGGTCTTCTACGTCTATCCCGTGTCG
>JAEUAC010000027.1 GCA_019695455.1 Methylorubrum extorquens
CTCATGGCCGCGCTCGACGAGGCCGGGGCCACGCTGGTCGGCTTCACGGAGATGACCGCCCTCGCCTACGAGCCGTCCGGCGCCAATGCCGACAGGGGCCGCCCGCTCAACCCGGCCGCGCCGGACCGGATCTGCGGCGGCTCGTCGTCCGGCTCCGCGGTCGCGGTCGCGGCGGGCCTCTGCGACGTCGCGATCGGCTCGGACACGGCCGGCTCGCTCCGCATCCCGGCGCAGGCCTGCGGCGTCGCCGCCTGGAAGCCGAGCGCCGGCCTCGTGCCCGACGCGGGCGCCATGCCGCTCGCGCCGAGCCTCGACGCGCTGGGGTTCCTCGCCCGCGACGTCGCGGTGCTCGACCGCGTCGCCGCGCTCTTCGCCCCCGACGCCGCGCCGGCCATCCGATCGGTCGCGATCGCGGCCGACATCCTGGCCGGGTGCGACCCGGCCGTGGCGTCCGCCTTCGACGCGGCCCGGCGCGCCCTCCCGGCGACCATCGACGTCGCCCTGCAGCCGCTCCTCTCCGAATGCGACGCGCCCTGCCTCGTCATCCTGCAGGCCGAGGCCGCGCGCAGCCATGCGGGCCTCCTCGCCGGCGGCCGGCTCGACCCGGTGCTCGCGCGCCGTCTGGCGAAGGGCGCCGACCTGCCCGCCGCGCAGGTCGAGGCGGCCTATGCGGCCCTGCGCCGCCTGCGGGCGGAGGATCCGACCCGCCTCATGGGCGGGGCGGACGCGATCCTGCTGCCCGTCATGCGGATCCCGACGCCGCGGGTCGAGACCTGCGAGCCCGGCCAGGCCGCCTTCGATCCGAAGACGCTCTACGCCCTGTCGGCCCTGACCCGCTTCGCGAACCTGCTCGGCTGGCCCGCCGTCGCGATCCCGGTCGGACGCGACGACGGAGGGGCGCCGCTCGCCGTGCAGCTGGTCGGCCGGCCGGGGAGCGACCGCGCCCTCCTGGCGCTCGCCGGCACCATGGCGGCCGCAAACGGATCGGGCCGCGACGGGGGAGACGCATCGTGACGACCGCGCGATCCAGGGCCCTCGAGGGCCTCGTCGTCCTCGACCTGACGCGCGTCCGCGCCGGCCCGACCTGCTGCCGCGTGCTGGCGGATTTCGGCGCGGACGTCGTCAAGGTGGAGGCCCC
The DNA here is from genome assembly GCA_019695455.1 of Methylorubrum extorquens. GTDB lineage: Bacteria > Pseudomonadota > Alphaproteobacteria > Rhizobiales > Beijerinckiaceae > Enterovirga > Enterovirga extorquens_A. The sequence continues at coordinate 1,139 of JAEUAC010000027.1, forward strand.
GCCGGGGATCGATCCGAACGAGGCCATGTCGGGGCCGCGGCACGGCTACGACATGCAGAACCTGCATCGGAACAAGCGGTCGCTGACGCTGAACCTGAAGCGCCCGGAGGGCCGGGACGTGTTCCTGGCGCTCGTGCGGACGGCGGACGTCGTCGTCGAGAACTACCGCCCGGACGTGAAGGACCGGCTCGGCATCGGCTACGAGGCGCTGCGGGCCGAGAACCCGCGCGTGATCCTGTGCTCCATCTCGGGCTTCGGCCAGACCGGCCCGTACCGGGACCGGGCCGGCTTCGACCAGATCGCGCAGGGCATGGGCGGCCTGATGGGCGTCACGGGCGAGCCGGGCCAGGGACCCATGCGGGCCGGCATCGCCATCGCGGATTCGAGCGCCGGCCTCTACGCGGCGACCGGCATCCTCGTGGCCCTGGCCGAGCGCGAGCGCTCCGGCGAGGGCCAGTGGGTCCAGACCTCGCTCTTGCAATCCCAGATCGCGCTCTGCGACTTCCAGGCGGCGCTCTATCTCGTCGACGGCAAGGTGCCCGCGCAGGCCGGCAACGACCACCCGTACTCGACGCCCATGGGCGTCGTCGCGACGGCCGACGGCTTCATCAACATCGGCGTCGGGGGCGACGGCCAGTGGCAGGCCTTCTGCCGCGCCGTCGAGCGGCCCGACCTCGCGGCCGACCCGGTCTACGCGACGGGGACGGCCCGCTTCGAGAACCGGCCCAGGCTGCGGCCGATCCTGGCCGCGATCTTCCGCGAGAAGACCTCGGCCGAATGGCTCGACATCCTCGAGCGGAACCAGGTCCCGGCGGGGCCGATCTACGGCATGGACGAGGTCTTCGCCGATCCCCAGGTCCGGCATCTCGCCATGGCGGCGCCGGTCCGTCATCCTGTCCGCGGCGAGATCGCCGTGGTGGCCCAGCCCGTGACCCTATCCCGCACGCCCGCGAGCGTCGTCAGCGCGATCCCGGAACCGGGCGAGCACACGGACGAGATCCTGGCGGCCGCGGGATTCGGGCCGCAGGCGATCGCGCGGCTGCGCCGGGACGGAGTGGTATGACGAGCATGCAGGCAACGGCACCCGGGACGGTCCGCTACGAGGCGCGGGACGGCGTCGCGATCCTCACGATCGACAACGAGGCGCGGCGCAACGCCATGTCGCTCGCGATGTGGCGGAGCCTGCCTTCGCTCGCGGCGCAGGCCGACGCGGATCCCGCCGTGCGGGCCATCGTGCTGCAGGGCGCGGGCGACAAGGCCTTCTGCGCGGGCGCCGACATCTCCCAGTTCGGCGAGGCGCGATCGAGCGAGGCCGCGGTCGCGGCCTACGACGAGGCGGTGGCGCAGGGCGGCGGCGCGCTGGTGCGCGCCGCGAAGCCGAGCCTCGCCCTCATCCGGGGCGTCTGCTTCGGCGGCGGGCTCGGGCTCGCCATGGCGTGCGACATCCGGCTGGCCGCCGGCGGCTCGCGCTTCCGCATCCCGGCCGCCCGCCTCGGGCTCGGCTACGGCTACGAGGGCGTCCGCACGCTCGTCGGCCGCATCGGCTACCCGGCGACGGCCGACCTCCTGGTCTCGGCCCGCATCGTCGAATCCGACGAGGCCGAGCGCCTGGGCATCGTGAACCGGGTCTGGCCCGCGGATCGCTTCGAGGCGGAATCCTCCGCCTATCTGGCGCAGGTCGGACGGAACGCGCCGCTGACGCTGAAGGCCACGAAGGGGGCGCTCGCCGCCCTCGCCCGGCCGGAGGCGGAGCGGGACCTCGACGCCGTCGCGGCGCTCGTCGCGGCGTGTTTCGGCAGCCACGACTATCGCGAGGGGCAGGCCGCCTTCCGCGAGAAGAGAGACCCGGTCTTCCGGGGCGAGTAGCGCATGGCCGCCACCCCGCCCCGCGAAGCCGGCCACCACGGCCACGGAGATCGGACATGAAGCGTCGTCACGTTCTGGCAAGTCTCGCGGCCTCGGGCCTCGCGGCCTCGCTCGCCTTCGCGACGGGTGCCGTCGCGCAGGCGCCGGCGCCCCTGAACCCGCCCGTCACGCTGACGGTCGGGTACCAGAAGGTCGGGCACCTCGCGCCGATCACGCTGATCGAGGACGAGCTGAAGAAGGGCGGCGTCGACCTCAAGCTGGTCGAGTTCGCCCGCTACGCCGACGCCCGCACGGCGCTGCTCTCGGGCTCGCTCGACGCGGCCTCGGTCGGCCCGGCGGACCTCGCCATCGCGCTCGCGAACGGGGCGACGGGGATCGTCGGCATCATGGGCGTCGGCTCCTCGCCGAAATACGTGATCGGCAAGACGGGCACGAAGCTCGACAGCTGGGACGACCTGAAGGGCAAGAAGGTCGGCATCGCGCCGGGCTCGGCCGTGTGGTTCCAGTTCGCGGCGGCGCTGACGGAGCGCGGCATCCCCTATTCGAGCTTCAACGCCGTCAACATCCAGGGCGCCGGCACCAACTTCAACCAGGCGCTCCAGCGCGGCGACGTCGACGCGATCGTCACCTGGGAGCCCTTCGAGTCGATCCCGGTCATCCAGGGCTACGGCTTCTTCGCCAAGAACCTCGACTACAGCCGCTCGCAGGCGGTCGGCGCCGAGCTCGGCATGTTCGTGGCCACCAAGGCGGCCGCGACGGACAAGAAGGAGGCGCTGCAGCGCTTCGTGACGGCCTATGTCGGCCGCATGAAGGCGCTGTCCGCCTCGCCCCCGGATTTCGCGGCCGCGATGGCGAAGCTCACGGGCCTCGAGCCGTCGCTCGCCGCCAAGGTCTCGGAGGTGATCCAGCTCGGGCCCGTCATCACGCCTGAGCAGATCAAGCGCCAGGCCAAGGCCTTCAACGAGCTCGGCGTCATCCAGAAGGACGTCTCGGGCGAGATCGACAAGTACTGGGCGCCGGAATTCGTCCAGCGCGCCACGGGCGGCTGAGCGCGACCGATGTCCACCGTCGTCCTGTCCGCCGAGAAGAGCCAGCCCGCCCCGCGCGCGAGTCTCGGGGTGAGCCTCGGGCCCACCCTCGGCCGGGCCGGCCAGCTCGTGGCCGGGCTCGCCCTGCCGGTGGCGCTGGTCGCGATCTGGCAGCTGGCCTCGACGGACGGCTCGCTCTTCGGCGGCGCGCTGCCGAGCCCGGACCGCGTCTGGCGGGCCTGGCTCGTCTGGGCCTTCGGCAATCCCGGCATGGGGCTGAACCCCTATAGCGGGACCTGGTGGGACAACGTCGTCTTCTCGTCCATCCGGGTCGCCAAGGGCTTCGGGCTCGCCATCCTGGTCGGCGTGCCCCTCGGCATCATGATCGGCTGGTCGCGCGCGGTCGCGCTCGCGGTCGATCCGACCATCCAGATCCTGCGGCCGATCCCGATCACGGCCTGGCTGCCGATCTCGCTCGCGATCTTCGGCATCCGCGACTTCGGCGCGATCTTCCTGATCCTGCTCGGCGCCTTCTACCCGATCGTCATCAACTCGATGCACGGGGCGCGCGGCATCGACCGCAACTGGATCCGGGCCGCCATGATGATGGGCGCCTCGCGCACCGCCATCCTGCGCCGCGTGGTGCTGCCGGCCGCCCTCCCGTCCATCTTCACGGGGCTCCGCATCGGGCTCGGCATCGGCTGGACGGCCGTGATCGTGTCCGAGATGGTCGCCGTGAAGTCCGGCCTCGGCTACGTCCTGTGGGACGCCTACTACGTCGGCCGCATGGAGGTCGTCATCGCCGACATGGTCTCGATCGGCGTGATGGGCTTCCTGTCCGACCGGCTGATCGTCCTTCTCGAGCATTGGGCGCTGCGCTGGCGCCGGCTCCAATCCTTCTCGGCCTGAGGCATCCGATGGGCGCGATCTCGTTCTCGGCCGTCGACAAGACCTACGGCGGCCGCGCCGCGCCCGTCCGGGCGCTCGCCGCCGTCGACCTCGAGGTGGGGGACGGCGAGTTCGTGGCGCTCTTGGGCCCCTCCGGCTGCGGCAAGTCCACGCTCCTGAACCTCCTCGCCGGGTTCGAGCCGCCGTCCGGCGGGCGCCTCCTCTTCGACGGCGGCCCCGTCGCGAAGCCCGGGCCCGACCGGGCCGTCGTGTTCCAGGAGGCGGCGCTCCTGCCCTGGCTCACCGTCTGGCAGAACGTGACCTTCGGCCCGCAGGTGCAGGGGCTGTCGCGCGGCGACTACGAGCCGCGCGCGGCCGAGATGATCCGCCTCGTCGGGCTCGACGGCTTCCGCGACGCGCTGCCGGCGCAGCTCTCGGGCGGCATGCGCCAGCGCGTGGGCATCGCCCGCGCGCTCGTCATGGACCCGAAGGCGCTCCTGATGGACGAGCCCTTCGGGGCGCTCGACGCGCAGACGCGCCTCACGATGCAGCAATTGCTGCTCGACGTCTGGCAGCGCCTGCGCACCACGGTCCTCTTCGTGACCCACGACATCGACGAGGCGATCCTGCTGGCCGACCGGGTCCTCGTCATGTCGGCGCGGCCGGGCCGGATCACGCGCGACATCCCCATCACGCTGCGCCGGCCGCGCTCGGTCGACGACCTCACGAACCCGGACTTCATCCGCTTCAAGGCCACCATCATGGCCGACATGCGGGCCACCGGGCACTGACACGAGGACCTCGCCGCTTGGCCAATCCGCGCATCCCCTACCGGCTCTCGTCCGAGCGCCACCGCCTGCCCGCCCTCGGCGGCAAGCGCATCCTCGCCCATCTCGTCGTGAACGTGGAGCACTGGCAGTTCGACCAGCCGATGCCGCGCACCATCATCACGCCGCCGCACGGCCGCGAGACCGTGCCGGACGTGCCGAACTTCGCCTGGGCGGATTACGGCATGCGGGCCGGCCTGCCCCGCATCCTGCAGCTCTTCCGGGACCGCCACCTGCCCGCCTCGACGAGCTGCAACGCGGGCGTCGTGGAGGCCTATCCGCAGGCCGCGACCGCCATGCTGGAGGCCGGCTGGGAGTTCATCGGCCACGGCATGCACCAGAGAGCGATCAACCACGCCGAGGGCGGCGAGGAGGCCGTGATCGCGGCCGCCCTCGACACGCTGGCGGCCTTCACGGGGAAGCGACCCACGGGCTGGCTCTCGCCGGGCCTGCGCGAGACGCTGGACACGCCCGAGATCCTGGTGCGGAACGGGATCGACCACGTCTTCGACTGGGTGGTGGACGACCTGCCGTCCTGGATGGAGACCCGCGAGGGCCCCCTCCTGGCGATGCCCTACAACGTCGAGATCAACGATTCGATCGTCTACGCGGTGGAGAAGCACGCGACCGGCGAGATGCTGCGCCGGCTGGACCACACGCTGCGACGGTTCGAGGAGGAGGCCGACGACAACCCGCGGGTGCTCGCCATCGGCCTGCACCCGCACCTGATCGCCGTGCCGCACCGCATCCACGAACTCGTCGGCATGGTGGACCGGCTCCTCGCGTCCGACGACGTGATCGTGACGACGGGGCCGGCGATCCGGGACTGGTACGCGGCAGCCGAACCGAAAGGATGACGGGATGGACCTCGGATTGAAGGGCAGGCGGGTCGTCGTCACGGGCGGCTCGGCCGGGATCGGGCTCGCCTGCGCCCGGGCCTACGCGCAGGAGGGCTGCGACGTCGTCCTCGCCTCGCGCGACCGGGCGAAGCTCGACGCGGCGGCGGCCACGCTCGCTCCCCACGGCGTCCGCGTCGACGTCTTCGCGGGCGACCTCGGCGTCGCGGCCGACCGGGAACGGCTCGCGGCCGCGCATGGGGAGGCCGACATCCTGGTCAACAACGCGGGCGCGATCCCGGGCGGCGGCCTCCTCGATTTCGACATGGGCGCCTGGGAGGCGGCCTGGGCCCTCAAGGTCATGGGCTACATCCACCTGACCCAGCTCTATCTCGGCGCCATGAAGGCGCGCGGCGCGGGCACGATCGTCAACGTGATCGGGGCCGCCGGCCGCTCGCCCCGCTACGACTACGTCTGCGGCGGCACGGGCAACGCGGCCCTGATGGCCTTCACGGGCGCGGTCGGCGGCCGCTCCCCCGCCTGGGGCGTGCGGGTCTTCGCCATCAACCCCGCCATGACGCGGACCGACCGGGCCGTGACCCTCTCCAAGGCGCGCGCCAAGGAGCGCTTCGGCGACGAATCGCGCTGGGAGGAGCTGCTCTCCGGCCTGCCCTTCGGCCGCGCCATCGAGCCGGCCGAGATCGCGAACGCGGCCGTGTTCCTGTCCTCGCCGGCCTGCGGCTACGTCAGCGGCGCGACGCTCGACGTGGACGGCGGCGGCGCCTTCGCCTGACGGGCCGCGCGCGGCCTGGCGGCGGGGAGCGGAGGGGAGCGGCGCGCCCGCGGCCCTTCGCCCTCCGGCCGGCGGTCAGGCCACGCCCGGATGCAGGAAGCGGTGGATCGCCTGGACGACGACCGAGCCCTCGCCGACGCCGGACGCCACGCGCTTGACCGATCCCGACCGCACGTCGCCGACCGCGTAGATGCCGGGCGTCGTCGTCGCGAAGGGCGAGGCGAGCGCCTGCCCGGCGCCGTCGTGGCCGGTGACGACGAAGCCGGCCGCGTCGAGCGGCAGGCAGCCGGACAGCCAGTCCGTGTTCGGGACGGCGCCGATCATGACGAACAGGCCGCCGATCGCGTGCCGCTCGGTCGCGCCGGTGCGGCGGTCGCGCCAGGTCAGGCCGTGCAGGAAGCCGTCGCCGTCCAGGCCCGACACCTCCGTGAACGGGTGCACGGTGACCTGCGGCGAGGTCGTGATGCGCTGGACGAGGTAGTCCGACATGGTCGCCGCGAGACCCGCCCCGCGCACCAGGATGTGCACGTGCGACGCCGAGCGGGACAGGAACATGGCGGCCTGTCCGGCCGAGTTGCCGCCGCCGACGATCGCGACCGGCTGGCGCTCGCAGAGCTGCGCCTCCATGCCGGTCGCCGCGTAGTAGATGCCCTGCCCCTCGAAGCGGTCGTAATCGGGCAGGTCCAGCTTGCGGTAGCGGGCGCCCGTCGCGATCACGATGGCGGCGGCCCGGACCGTGCGCCCGTCCTCCAGGGCGAGCCGGTAGGGGCGGCCGTCGCATTCCACGGACGCGACCGCGCGCGAGATCGCCAGATGGGCGCCGAACTTCTGGGCCTGGGTCTGCGCCCGCCCGGCGAGCGCCTGGCCCGAGATGCCGGTCGGGAAGCCGAGATAGTTCTCGATCCGGGACGACGTGCCGGCCTGCCCGCCCGGCGCCTCCTGCTCGATCACGATGGTCTCGAGGCCCTCGGAGGCCGCGTAGACGGCCGCCGCGAGCCCGGCCGGGCCGGCGCCGACCACGGCCACGTCGTAGACCCGCGCCTCGTCGATCGGCTCCGTCAGGCCGAGGCGATCGGCGAGGTCGTAGATCGCGGGATTGCGCAGGACGACGGGGCCCGGCACGACGACGGCCGGCAGGTCGCCCTCCCCGACCCTGAGCCGCCGCATCGTGTCGGGCGCCTCCGGGTCGAGGTCGGTCGCGATCACGCGGTGCGGATAGCCGTTGCGGGTCATGAACCGCTGCAGCCGCAGCGTGTCCGCGCAATGGCTCGGGCCGAGCAGCGTGACGCCGCCGTGCCCGTGCCGGATGAAGCCGACGCGCCGCAGGATGAAGGCCCGCATCACGATCTCGGCGATGTCCGGCTCGGCCGCCATCAGGCGCCGGAACTGCGGCCGTGAGATCCGCACCAGGCGCGTGTCGCGGCAGGTCAGCGTGCTGACCAGCGATTCCCGCCCGTTCAGGAAGTTCGTCTCGCCCGTGAACTGGCCGTTCCCGTGGGTCGCGAAGACCCGGCGCTCGCGGCTCGGCCCCTCGTCGAACACCTCGGCCTCGCCCTCCAGGATGAGGAAGAAGTCGGCCGCCCGGTCGCCGCGGCGATAGAGGTACTGGCCGGACGGCACGGTCTCGGTGACGCCGTAGGCCGCGATGCGGGCGACCAGATCCGCGCCGAGCCGCGGAAAGGTCTGCGTCTCGCGCTGGTAGGGATCGGACGGATCGATCGCGTCCAGGGCCGATCCGGGCGAAGCAACCATGGGACATCCTCCAGACATGCGGTTCGGCCGGGCAGCATCGCGCATCGCGAGACCCGGGCCAAACCGGGATCGGCATCCGACCGGGCGCATCCGGCGATCGACTGACGCGCACTGCGCGCCGCGCTGCGCTTGTCTTGGCGAGATCGGGCCCGCGCTCGCGGATCGGCGCCCGTGCCGGCGGACGACGCGCCCGCGCACGCGGTCGCCGGCCCTGCCCGCGACGGATGCGTCCTCTCGGTCCGACTGGCCGACGACTTGCCTGGACTTTGGGCGCGACCCGCCCCGGCGACCGGGCTATGGGGCGCCGTTCCGATCGGAGAACGCGAACCCGACCGCCCGGTCGGCCGCGGGCCCGTCCCGGCGCCGTCGCCGCAGACCTGCTGGAGCCACCATGACCCACGTCACGACCGCCGACGGCACCCGGATCTTCGTCAAGGATTGGGGGCCCCGGGACGCGACGCCCGTCGTGTTCTCGCACGGATGGCCGCTCTCGTCGGACGCGTGGGACGGCCAGATGCTGTTCCTGCTGCAGCAGGGCCTGCGCGTCGTCGCGCACGACCGGCGCGGGCACGGCCGGTCGGACCAGCCGGCGACCGGCAACGACATGGACACCTACGCGGACGACCTCGCGGCCGTCATGGACGCGCTCGACATTCGGGGGGCCACCCTCGTCGGGCACTCGACCGGCGGCGGCGAGGTCGCGCGCTACATCGGCCGGCACGGCACGGGGCGGGTCGCCAAGGCCGTCCTCGTCGGGGCGGTGCCGCCCATCATGGTGTCGAGCGCGGACTGGCCGGGCGGGCTCGCCCTCTCCGTCTTCGACGGCATCCGCAAGGGCGTGTTCGACAACCGCTCGCAATTCTACCTGGACCTCGCGGTGCCGTTCTACGGCATGAACCGGCCGGGCGCCGTCGTCAGCGAAGGCCTGAAGCACACCTTCTGGGGCCAGGGCATGATGGGCGGCATCGTCGGCCAATACGCCTGCATCCGCGAGTTCTCGGAGGTCGACTACACGGCGGACCTGCGCCGATTCGACGTGCCGACGCTCGTCATCCACGGCGACGACGACCAGATCGTGCCGATCGGGCATGCGGGCCGGCTCACGGCCACGATCGTGAAGGGCGCGACGCTGAAGGTCTACGAGGGCGCACCGCACGGCCTCGCCTCCACGCACCAGGACCGGCTGAACGCCGACCTCCTCGCCTTCGTCGCAGGCTGACGGCGGGGCCCGGGGCGGCGGCCGGCGGCCTCAGCCCGCGAAGTGGCAGGCGGCCTCCTGGCCGCCCGCGTCCCGGAGCAGCGGGCGCTCGCTGCGGCACGGGTCCGGCACGCGCGCGATCGGGCAGCGCGGGTGGAAGGCGCAGCCCGGCGGCGGATCGAGCGGCGACGGGATCTGGCCGACGGCCGGCGTGAACACGGCGCGCCCGGCCTCGAGCCGCGGCACGGCCGCCAGCAGCGAGCGCGTGTAGGGGTGCTGCGGGTCCTCGTAGACGGAGCGGGTCGGGCCGATCTCGACGATGCGGCCGAGATACATGACGGCGACCCGGTCGCAGAGGTGCCGGACGATCCCGAGATCGTGGGAGATGAAGAGGGTCGTGAGGTCGCCGCCGGCCCGCAGCCCGAGCAGCAGGTTCACGATCTGCGCCTGGATCGAGACGTCGAGCGAGGCGACCGGCTCGTCGCAGACGAGCACGTCCGGCCGCATGGCGAGCGCCCGCGCGATGGCGACCCGCTGGCGCTGGCCGCCCGAGAACTGGTGCGGGAAGCGCCCGACCATGTCCGGATCGAGCCCGACGGCCGCGAGCCGGTCCCGCGCGAAGACCGTGGCGTCCCGCCGGTCGACGAGGCCGTGGGCCAGCGGCCCCTCCGTCAGGGCCTCGCCGATGCGCATGCGCGGATCGAGTGACGAGAACGGGTCCTGGAACACGGTCTGGACGCGCGTCGTGACCTTGCGGCCGGCTGCCCTGACGGGCGCGCCGTCGATCTCGATCCGGCCGGCGCTCGGATCGAGGATGCCGGCGACGAGGCGCCCGAGCGTGGACTTGCCGCAGCCGGATTCGCCGACGAGCCCCAGCATCTCGCCGCGGCGGATCGCGAGCGAGACGTCCGACACGGCCTGGACGGGCCGGGTCTCGACGGAGGCCCCCAGCCGCGCCGCGATCCGGTCACCGACCGACAGCGCGGGCCGGAAGAGCTTCGAGACGCCCGCGACGGAGACGAAGGCGTCGCTCATGCGGCCTCCGCCGGATCGAGCGTGAGCGGAAAGTGGCAGCGCGCCCGGCGGAGCGGGCCGCCGGTCGGCTCCGGTGCCACGCGGCAGGTGGCCGGGACGGCGCGCGGGCAGCGGGGCTGGAAGGCGCAGCCCTCCGGGATCCGCAGCAGAGAGGGCGCCTGCCCCGGGATGGGCCGGAGCGGCACGCCGGGCTCGGCCTGGGACGGGAGCGAGGCGAGGAGCCCCGCCGTGTAGGGATGGCGCGGCGCCGTGAGGACCAGCGCCGTCGGGCCCTCCTCCACGATGCGGCCGGCATACATGACGGCGAGCCGGTCCGAGAGCGCGGAGACGACGGCGAGGTCGTGCGAGATCCAGACGAGCGCGGTCCCGCTCTCCGCCACCAGGCTCCGCATCTCGGCCAGGATGCCGGCCTGGACGGAGACGTCGAGCGCGGTGGTCGGCTCGTCCGCGATGATGACGGCCGGACCGTGCAGCAGCGCCACCGCGATCGCGACGCGCTGGCGCATGCCGCCGGAGAACTGGTGCGGATAGGCGTCGAGCCGCGCCTCCGGCTCGGGCAGGCCGACGCGGCGGAGCACGTCGGCGGCGCGGGCCCGCGCGGCGCGCGCCGAGACGCGCTCGTGCGCGACCACGGCGAGGCGCATCTGCTCGCCGATCCGCAGCACGGGGTTGAGGGTCGTCGCGGGGTCCTGGAAGACCATGGCGATCTCCCGCCCCCGCACCCGGCGCAGCTCCCGCGGCGGCAGCCCCACGAGCTCCCGCCCGTTCAGCCGCACGGAGCCCCCGACGATGCGGCCGGGCGGATCGACGAGGCCGAGGAGCGAGAAGCCCGTGACGCTCTTGCCCGAGCAGGATTCGCCGACGAGCCCCAGCACCTCGCCGCGGTCCAGCGCGAAGGACACGCCGTCGACCGCCTTCGCGACGCCGGCGCGGGTCGCGAAATGGGTCGCGAGATCGCGGACGACGAGGACGGGCTCCGTCACCGCTTCAGCCTCGGGTTGAACTGGTCGCGCACCTGGTCGCCGACGAGGTTGATGGCGACGATCAGCACGATGAGGGCGATGCCGGGATAGACCGAGATCCAGGTCCGGCCGCTCATCATGTACTGAAAGCCGTTGGCGATCAGCATGCCGAGCGACGGCTCCGTCACGGGCAGGCCGAGGCCCAGGAAGGACAGCGTCGCCTCGAGCGCGATGGCGTTCGCGACCTGCACGGTCGCCACCACGACGAGCGGCGGCAGCGTGTTCGGCAGGAGGTGGCGGAACACGATGCGGCGCCCCGACAGCGGCGTCGCGGCCGCGGCCTCGATGTAGTCCTTGCGGCGCTCGGCGGAGGCGGCCCCGAAGGCCGTGCGGGCGAAGTAGGCGTATTGGGCCGCGACGAGCGCGGTCACGAGCTGCGCCTTGCCCTGCCCGAGCAGCGCCGACAGGACCAGCGCGAGGAGGATCGCCGGGAACGAGAGCTGCAGGTCGACGACCCGCATCACGATCGCCGCGACCCAGCCGCCCCGGTAGGCCGCGAGCAGCCCGAGGCTCGCGCCGATCGCGAGCGCGAAGGTGCCCGCCGCGAGCCCCATCTCGATGGAGATGCGCAGGCCGTAGAGGATGGCGGAGAGGAGGTCGCGCCCCTGCGCGTCCGTGCCGAGCCAGTGCGTGTAGCCCTCGGAGCCGACGAAGCCCGGCGGGCGCCGCGCGTCGGCCAGGCTCAGGTTGGCGATGTCGTAGGGGTCCTGCGGCGCGATCCAGGGCGCCGCCAGCGCCAGCGTCACGATGGCGACCACGACGGCCAGCGCGACGACGGCGAGCGGGCTCTCGCGGTACTCGGCCCAGAACCGGCCCCAGGGCGTCTCGGTCACGCGGGCGCTCCCCGGCCGAGCCGCGGATCGAGCGCCGCGTAGGCGAGGTCCACGAGGAGGTTGATGGTGACGAAGACGAGCGCGATCAGGACGAGGTAGGCGACCATGACGGGCCGGTCGAGCGAGGTGATCGAATCGATGATCAGCTTGCCGAGCCCGGGCCAGGAGAAGATCGTCTCCGTCACGACCGCGAAGGCGAGCGTGGAGCCGAACTCGAGCCCGAACACCGTCACGATCGGGATCGAGATCAGCTTGAGCACGTGCCGGCGCAGGATCGTCCATTCCGACAGGCCGGCCGCGCGGGCGAACTTGATCGTGTCGGTGCCCATCGTCTCCCGCGTCCCGGCGCGCGCGAGGCGGATCATGAGGGCGAGCTTGAAGAGCGACAGGTTCAGCGCCGGCAGGACCAGGTGCGAGAGGCCGTTCAGCGTGAGGACGCTCCATTCGACGCCGCCGACCGAGACCGTGGCGCCGCGCCCGCCCGCCGGGAGCCAGCCGAGCTCGACGGAGAAGACGAGGATCAGGATGAGGCCGATCCAGAAGGTCGGCACCGAGAAGCCGATGACGGAGACCGCCATCACGGCCTTCGCGACCGGGCTCGCGGGCCGGTAGCCGGCATAGATGCCGAGCGGCACGCCGATGCAGGTCGCGGCGAGCACGGCCGCGAGCGTCAGCTCCAGCGTCGCCGGCAGGCGGCTCAGGATCAGCTGCAGCACCGGCATGCCGAACACGAACGAGCGGCCGAAATCCCCGGACAGGAGGTTGCCCAGGAAGGTCGCGTATTGGCGCCAGAGCGGCTGGTCGAGCCCGTAGCGCGCGATGGTGGCGGCGCGGATGTCCTGCGTCGCGTCCGGCGAGAGCAGCACGTCGATCGGGTTGCCGACCGCGTACACGCCGACGAAGACCAGAGCCGACATGACGAGCATGACGAGCGCGGCCCCGAACAGTCGCTGGATGAGAAAGCCGAGCATTCGACGCCTGTAGCAAGGTCCGTGCGGGCCGCGCACCTGCAAAAGCGGCGCAGGCCCGACCGCGTCCGGCGCCGATTGTCGGGCCCGCGGCGGCGTGCGAGGCGTGGGCTCCGACGCGGACCACCGGGACGACCATGAGCGACACGCCCCTCGAACCCTGGCAATGGCCGGAGGCGCAATGGCGCGGGATCGTGAACCACGTGCGGGCCGGCCGCGGCTACCGCCCGGCCTCCTGGCCCGGCGGGGCGCGCTGCGCGGTCGCGCTCTCCTTCGACAGCGACCACGAGACGAACGAGCTGCGCGACGGCGGCACCTCCATCGGCCGGCTGTCCTGGGGCCAGTTCGGCAACCGCGTCGGCGTGCCCCGCATCCTGGCGCTCCTCGCGCGCCACGACGTCCGGGCGAGCTTCTACGTGCCGGCGGTGGCGGCCCTCCTGCACCCGGACGAGCAGCGGCGCGTGGTGGCCGAGGGTCACGAGATCGGCATCCACGGCTGGATCCACGAGCTCAACTCCGTCCTGCCCTACGAGGCGGAACGCGACCTCATGTTCCGCTCGGCCGACACGCTCGAGAAGATCACGGGCGTGCGGCCGGTCGGCCTGCGGACGCCGTCGTGGGACTTCAGCCCCTCCACGCTGAAGATCGAGGGGGAACTCGGGCTTCTCTACGATTCGTCGCTCATGGCGGACGAGGATTGCTACGCGTTGCTGCTCGACGGGGTCGACACGGGGATCGTCGAGGTGCCGGTGGAATGGGTGCGCGACGACGCCGTCTACTTCATGATGAATCGCTTCCAGTCCCTCCGGCCGTACACGCCGCCGGCCGACGTCCTCGACATCTTCCGGCGCGAGTTCGACGCGGCCTACGAGGAGGGCGGGCTGTTCCAGCTGACCATGCACCCGCACATCATCACGCACCGGTCGCGCATCTGGATCCTCGACGAGCTGATCCGCCACGCGCGCGCCAAGGGCGACGTCTGGTTCGGCACCCATGCGGAGGTCGCCGCGCACGCGAAGGCCGCGGCGGTCGAACCCTGACGATCGGCGCCCGCGGCTTGAGACGGCGCCGATCCGCCTCTAGCATGATCCCGCGGCCGCCGATCCCTCGGCCCGGCCCACGCCCCTACGGATACGGAATGCGCCGCCTCTCTCCGACCTTCGCGCTCGCCTTCGGCCTGTCCACGGCGCTCGCCGGGGCCGCGTCCGCCCAGAACCTGACCATCGGCGTGCGGGCCGGCCCTGATTCGATCGACCCGCACTTCACGGCGTCGGGCACCCATGCGGAGGCGCTGAAGCACGTGTTCGACACGCTGGTCTGGTCGGGCGACCAGCTCCAGCTCGAGCCGGGGCTCGCCGAGAGCTGGCGGGCGGTCGATCCCACGACCTGGGAGTTCAAGCTGCGCCGGGGCGTGAAATTCCACGACGGGTCCGACTTCACGGCCGAGGACGTCAAGTTCTCGATCGAGCGCATTCCGACCGTCTCGGGCCCGAACCCGACCACGATCTACGTGCGCCGCGTGAAGGAGACGAGGATCGTCGATCCCCATACGATCCAGATCGTGACCGAGGGCCCGGCGCCGACGCTGCCGAACGACTTCATCCGCCTGTTCATCGTGTCGTCGAAGGCCGCCGCGGGCCTCACGAAGGACAACGCCAACGAGGCCTTCAACACGGGCCGGGCGGCGATCGGCACGGGGCCGTTCAAGTTCGTGTCCTGGACGCCGAAGGACCAGCTCGTCCTCGAGCGGAACGACGCCTATTGGCGCGGCCCCGCCGCCTGGCAGCGCGTGGTCCGCAAGGAGATCCCGAACGACGCCGCGCGCGTGGCGCAGCTGCGGGCGGGCCAGCTCGACATGATGGTGCGGACGCCCGCGACCGACGTGCCCGGCATGACGCGCGACCCGAAGCTCGCCGTCGTGAAGGTGGACACGGTCTACGTGTTCTACATGGAACTCGACATGCGGGATAAGCCGCCGCAGATCACGGCGAAGGACGGTTCGGCGCTGCCGAAGAACCCGTTCCAGGACGCCAAGGTGCGCGAGGCCGTCGACCTCGCGATCGACCGCGACGCTTTGGCCGAGATCGCCATGGAAGGGCTCGGCAAGCCCGTGAACCAGGTAGTGACGTCGAACATCTTCGGCTTCGACCCGGCCATCACGGTGCCGAAGGCCAACGTGCAGCGGGCCCGCGCCCTCATGGGCGAGGCCGGCTACCCGAACGGCTTCAAGGTCGTCCTCTCCTTCACCAACGACCGCCTGCCGGGCGACGGCGCCGTCGGGACGACGCTCGCCCAGATGCTGGCGCGGATCGGCATCGACGTGCAGGCCGCCGGCCAGCCCGGCGCCGTTCTCTTCCCGGCCCGCACGCGCGGCGACCTCTCGATGGTCATGTCCGGCTGGGGGACGCTGACGGGCGAGGCCAACTACACCCTGTCCTCGCTGGCGCATTCCTACGCGCCGAACCTGCGCCTCGGCGCCTTCAACTGGCGCAACTACAAGAACGAGCAGGTGGACAAGCTGCTGGAGGACGCCGCGATCGAGATGGACGAGGGCAAGCGCCGCACGCAGCTCCAGCAGGCGGGCGCCCAGTTCCGCGCCGACCGCTCGCTCCTGCCGCTCGCCGCCGTCTCGTCCGCCTGGACGCTGCGCAAGGACAAGGTCTCGATGCCGAAGCCGCGCGTCGACGAGGACACCCTCGCCTACGACCTGAAGCCGGGCACGCCGTAGGCCGGGCGCGCGGGGCACGCCCATGCGCATCGCGGACATGAGCTGGAGCGACGTCGCCGCGCAGGTCGCACGCGACGATCGCTGCGTGCTTCCGATCGGCTCGACGGAGCAGCATGCCGGGCTGTCGCTCTGCGTCGACTCGATCCTGGCGGAGCGCGTGGCCGTCGAGGCCGCCGAACCGCTCGGCGTGCCGGTCTACCCGGCGATGCCCTTCGGGCTCGCGCCCTATTTCGACGCCTTTCCCGGATCCGTCTCGCTCCGGGTCGAGACGCTGCTCGCGGTGGTGCGCGACGTCGTCGGCTCGCTCCACCGCTCCGGCTTCCGGCGCATCCTGATCGTGAACGGGCACGGCGGCAACGCGCCCGTGGGCGCGCTCGCCTCCGAGCTGATGTCCGGACGGGACGACCTGTCGGTGAAGTTCCATTCCTGGTGGAACGCGCCCCGGACCTGGGAGGCCGTCCAGGCCATCGACCCGTCCGGCTCGCACGCCAACTGGATGGAGAACTATCCCTGGACGCGGCTGCGCGAGGAGCCCGTCCGCACCAAGCCCTCCGTCGACCGCGACCTCATGCGGGCCTCGAACCCGGCCGGCGTGCGGGCGCTGCTGGGGGACGGCAGCTTCGGCGGCGACAGCGTGAAGCCCGATGCCGACATGCTGGCGCTCTGGGCGGTCGGGGTCGCCGAGACGCGCGACGCCATCGAGGGACCATGGCCGGACCGATCCTGATCTGGGGCGCCGGCGCGATCGGCGGCACGCTCGGCGCCTATTGGGCGCGCGCCGGCCACGACGTGCTGCTGGTCGACCGCGAGGCGGCGCACGTGGAGGCCTGCCGCACGACCGGGCTCGCGATCGAGGGGCCGGTCGAGAGCTTCGTGCAGGTCGTGCCGGCCGCGACGCCGGACGAGGTCGCGGGCGTGTACGGCCGCATCGTGCTCGCCGTGAAGGCCCACGGCACGGACGCGGCGCTGGACGCGCTCGCGCCCCATCTCGCGCCGGACGGCTACGTCCTGTCGGCGCAGAACGGCCTCAACGAGATCGCCATCGCCGACCGGGTCGGCGCGGCGCGCACGATGGGGTGCTTCGTCAATTTCGGCGCCGACTGGCTCGGCCCCGGCCGCATCCTCTACGGCAACCGCGGCGCCGTGGTCGTGGGCGAGATCGACGGCGCGATCCGCGAGCGCACGCGGGCCGCCTTCGAGCTCCTGCGCATCCTCGAGCCCGACGCGATCCTGACCGACAACGTCTGGGGCTATCTCTGGGGCAAGCTCGCCTACGGGGCGATGCTGTTCGGGACCGCGCTCACGCCGGAATCCATGGCCGCCAACTTCGCCGATCCGGCCCGCCTCCCGGCCTGGCGCGCGCTCGGCCGAGAGGTCATGGCGGTCGCCGCCCGGCGCGGCGTCGTGCCGGTCGGCTTCGGCGCGTTCCGGCCGGAGGCCTTCGCGCCGGGCGCGTCCGACGCGGAGGCCGATGCCGTGATCGCCTGGCTCGCCGACTACACGAGCCGCACCGCGAAGACGCATTCCGGCATCCACCGCGACCTCGCCGTGCGCAGGCGCCCGACCGAGGTCGACGCGCAGATCGGCATCGTCGGCGCGCTCGGCCGCGAGGCCGGCATCGCGACGCCGGCGCTGGATCGGCTGGTCGCGCTGATCCACGACATCGAGGCCGGCCGCCGGCCGCAATCGGCCGACACGCTCGCCGCCCTGATCGACCGATGCTGATCCGGCTCGACGGCCGCGCCGCGCTGGTGACGGGCGCCGCGCAGGGCATCGGCCGGGCGGTCGCGGCCGCGCTCGTGGAGGCCGGCGCCCGGGTCCACCTGGCGGATCGGGACGCGGACGGCGTCGGGCGGGCCGGCGCCGAACTCGGCTGTCCCGTCCACGTCGCGGACCTCTCGGACCGGGCCGCCGCGGGCGCCGTCGTCCAGGCCATCCTCGCCGGGGAGGCGCGGCTCGACATCCTGGCGCTCGCGGCGGGCGGCGTCGCGGGCCAGGTCGGCGGCCCCATCGAGGACGTGACGGAGGAGAGCTGGCGCGTCCTGTTCGCGGCCAACGTGGACGGCGCGTTCTGGCTGGCCCAGGCGGCCGCCGGCGCCCTGAAGGCGAGCGGCTCGGGCCGGATCGTGACGATCGCGTCCGGGGCCGGCCTGCGGCCGAGCCTCACGGGCATCCAGGCCTACACGGCCGCCAAGCACGCGCTGGTCGGCCTGACGAAGCAGCTCTCCTGGGAGCTCGGGCCCCACGGCATCACCGTGAACGCGATCGCGCCGGGCTTCGTCCTGTCGAACCCGGCGACGCTCCGGCAATGGGAGAGCTACGGGCCCGACGGGCAGGCGAGCCTCGTCCAGTCGATCCACCTCCGCCGCCTAGGCTGCCCGGAGGACATCGCCGCGACGGCCCTGTTCCTGGCGAGCGACGCGGCCGGCTGGATCTCCGGTCAGGTCATCGCCGTCGACGGCGGCCGTTCGTAGAGCGGACCCACCTCCCGTCGGGCGGTCCGCGGCACTTCACCCACCGGCGTCATGCTGAGGAGCAGCGCGAAGCGATGCGTCTCGAAGCACGCGAGACCTGGGTGCGTGCTTCGAGACAGGCCTGCGGCCCTCGTCGGCATGACGCGGTCGGGGCCCGAGTGGGCCCGGCCCAGAGCGACGATCGCCCGCCGATCAGGTCGGCATGGCGCAGCCGCCCTGCCCTTCCGGCCGGAACGCCTCGTCGGCCGGCGTCGTCGCGAGCACGTTCAGGAGGTCCCACTCGCCCTTGTTCTGGCCGGGCGCCTTGGCCTGCAGGAGGTAGGACGGGTGCAGCTTGCGCCCGTCCGCCCGGATGCGGCCCGCCCCGAAGGCGTCGTCGTCGGTCGGCATCGCCTTCATGCGGGCGACGACGGCCCGGGCATCGGCCTTCGCGGCGGCGGGGCCCAGATCGGCCACGGCCTTCAGGTAATGCAGCGTCGCGCCGTAGCAGCCGGCCTGCACCATGTTGGGGTAGTGCTTCGGCACCTTCGGCTTGATGCGCTCCATGAAGGCGCGCGTCCGGTCGTTCAGGTCCCAGTAGAAGCTTTCCGTCATCATCAGGCCCTGGGCCATGTCCTGGCCAAGCGCGTGGACGTTGCTGTTGTAGAACAGGAGGGCGGCGATCTTCATGGTCTTGTTGACGCCGAATTCGTGCGCCTGCTTGATGCAGTTGATGGTGTCGTTGCCGGAATTGGCCAGCCCCAGCACCTTGGCGCCCGAGGCCTGGGCGGCCAGGAGCTGGGCCGAGAAGTCGGTCGTGTCCGGGAACGGATAGGGGCGGCTGCCGAGCACCTTGCCGCCCGAGGCCTCGACCACGCGGGCCGTGTCCCGCTGCAATTGCTGGCCGAACGTGTAGTCGGCCGTGATGAAGAACCAGGTGTCGCCGCCCGCCTTGACCATGGCGCCGCCGGTGCTCTTCGACAGCATGTAGGTGTCGTAGGTCCAGTGGATCGTGTTCGGGCTGCATTGGGCGCCCGTGAGGTCGACGGTCGCGGCGCCCGAGTTCAGGTGCGTCTTGTTCTTCTCGCGGCAGATCTGGTTCACGGCGAGCGCGACCGAGCTGGTCGGCACGTCGATGATCGCGTCGACGCCCTCCCGGTCGAGCCACTGGCGCGCGATGGAGGAGCCGATGTCCGGCTTGTTCTGGTGGTCGGCGTAGATCACCTCGACCTTGAAGCCGCGGTCGCCGAATTCCTGCACGGCCTGGCGCACGCAGGCGACGGACGTGAGGCCGGTATCGTCGCTGTAGATGCCGGACTGGTCGTTGAGCACGCCGAGCTTGATGGTGGGCGCCTGCGCCCGGGCGGGCCGGATCAGCGGGATCGCGGCGGTCGCGGCCGTGGTGGCGAGCAGATGTCGACGGTTGATGGGCAGCATCGGGTTTCCTCCGGATCTTCGGTATCTTGCTTGTTCTTGGTCGCGCCGGGCGATCGTCGTCGCCGGGCGCCGGTCCTGGACCGACGCCGCGCCAGCGTGACGGCCGCCGATGCGGAAGGCAACCCGGCCGGCGGGCGGGTCCGGCGCGGCTCCCATGCCCGGGTGGATCGGCGCGATGCGCGCCGTCAGGGCCGCGCCATCTCGAGGGGGCGGCCGCCCTCGGCCTTGGCGAAGCTCGCGGGTCCGGACGGCTCGAGGCGCAGCGACGTCTCGGGCCGGCCGTAGAGCATGAGCGTGTCATCCTCGACGCGGGCGCTGTTCAGCCTGAGCCGCGCGACGGCCGGGTCGCAGGGCGTGCCGGTCCTCAGCGCGAGCTCCGTCGCGCCGCCCTTGGGGTCGCGGGAGAGGGTCAGCGGGCAGAGCGGCCGGCCGCCGGGCCGGCGCAGCACCCAGGCCCCGACGAGATCCGGTGCGAAGGGCGCGCGCTCGACGCCCGGCTTCGCCCGCACGAGGAAGTGCACCGGCTTCGTCTCGAACCGCGTCTTCAGGAGGGTGGTCTCGTCCTCCTGAAAGTCCAGCACCGTCGCGCCGCCGCCGTCGAGCAGCCTCACGCCGCCCTCGTAGAGCCACGCGACCGCCCGGCCGACGGCCGGAAGGCGGGCCGCGCAATCAGACGCCGGGGTCGCGCGCCAGCCGCCCTTCGCCGCCTCCGCCCCGAGCACGATCCGGCAGCCGGGCCGTCCGTCGTCGGTCGCGACCAGCCATTCGCCGATGCTGTCCTTCGCAAAATCGGGCAGGGGCGCCTCCGTCGCAGCAGCGGAGGCAAGGGCGGCGACGAGGCCGAGAGCCGGACGACGCATGGGAAGGATCCTCGCGGCAGGGACACGGACCGGCCGCGAGCTTCGGGCCGGCTCTCGCGGCCGTCAATCCGGGCGCGGTCCCGGACACCATGACGAGCGAAAACAGAAACTCTGGTTTTCCATCGTTTCCATTTACGGCCGGCACGTCCGGCCCGATGATCTCTCCACGGCCGCCGCGACATCGATCGCCGACGGGCCCAGCGGAGGACGGACGATGCCCCAGCCCTACAATCGCCTCGACATCGATCAGGCAGCGGTTCTTCTCGTGGACCATCAGGCCGGCCTGATGTCGCTCGTGCGCGACATCGACCCGGACCGCTTCCGGAACAACGTGCTCGCGGTCGCGGACCTCGCGGCCTATTTCAAGCTTCCGACCATCCTGACGACGAGCTTCGAGGACGGTCCGAACGGCCCGCTCATGCCGGAGCTGAAGGCGAAGTTCCCGGACGCGCCCTACATCGCCCGGCCCGGCCAGATCAACGCCTGGGACAATCCCGACTTCGTCGCGGCCGTGAAGGCGACGGGCCGCAAGCAGCTGCTCATCGCGGGCGTCGTCACCGAGGTGTGCGTCGCCTTCGTGGCGCTCTCGGCGATCGCCGAGGGCTACGAGGTCTTCGCGATCACGGACGCGTCGGGCACGTTCGCCCCGATCGTGCGGGAGACCGCCTGGACCCGGATGTCGGCGGCCGGCGTGCAGCTCGTGAACTGGTTCGCGGTCGCCTGCGAACTGCATCGCGACTGGCGGCGGGACGTCGAAGGCCTCGCGACGCTGCTCGGCGACCACATCCCGGATTACCGCAACCTGATGACGAGCTATGCTGCCCAGAAGGGCGCCATCCCGCAGGCGGCCCGCGCCTGACGCACCCGCACCCGCCGCGGCCCGGACACCCGGTCGCGGCGGCCTCGGCCTGCCACGAAGAGGATCCGTCATGAGCTGGACACCCTGCCCCGACCCGACGCCCGGCGACCGGAAGGCCGCGGACGCGATCGAGCTCCTGATCGTGCCGCGCGCCGTCGATCTCGGCGAGATGACCGTGCGGCGCGCGCTTCCCTCCATCAAGCGCCAGATGGTCGGGCCCTTCATCTTCTTCGACCAGATGGGTCCGGCCGAGTTCCTGACCGATCAGGGCATCGACGTGCGCCCCCACCCGCACATCAACCTCGCCACCGTGACCTACCTGTTCGAGGGCCAGATCCTGCACCGCGACAGCCTCGGCACGGAGCGGACCATCGAGCCCGGCGCCGTGAACTGGATGCGGGCGGGGCGCGGCATCGTGCATTCGGAGCGCACGAGCCCGGAGCGCAAGCACGCGGGCCAGAGGCTGTTCGGCATCCAGACCTGGATGGCGCTGCCGACCGCCCAGGAGGAGAGCGACCCGGCCTTCGTCCACCACGGCGCCGACGCGCTGCCGATCGTCGAGGCGGACGGCATCCGGGCGCGCGTCATCTCGGGCGAGCTGCTCGGGGCGCGCTCGCCGCTCGTGAGCCCCTCCGAGACGGTCTACGCGCACCTGCAGCTGCGCGCCGGCGCCCGCCTGCCGGTCGAGCCCTCCTTCGACGAGCGCGCCGTCTACACGCTTGCGGGCGAGATCGACATCGCGGGCGACCGGTTCGGGCCGGGCCAGCTCCTCGTGCTGCGTCCCGGCGACCCGATCGTCGTCGGCGCCGTCAGCGATGCCGAGTTCATGCTGTTCGGCGGGGCGCCCATGGAGGGGCCGCGCTACATCTGGTGGAACTTCGTGTCGTCGCGCCTCGACCGCATCGAGCAGGCGAAGGAGGAATGGGCGAACGGCCGGTTCGACACGGTGCCGGGGGACGTGGAGGAGTTCATCCCCCTGCCCGACACGGCCGACAGCCCGCGGCGCGCGACGGGCGGCGTGTTCTACCCCTGACGCGCCCGGCGGGCCGCGGCCCGCCGCGTCACGGCGACGACCGTCTCCCGCTCGCGCCGGGATCGGGCGGAGCGACGTCCAGCCAGCCGCGGTAATGCACGACCGGGCCGACGAGCGGCAGCGCGATCGGGACGTCGAAGCGGAAATGGCCGTCCTCCTCCCACTCGCGCGCCTCCGAGCGGGGCGCGAGCGCGAGCGGCAGCGGCACGCCGGCGACCGACCATCGGCGCATCGCCATGCGCAGGCCGCTCCCCTCCGTCGCCAGGTCGAAGGCGAACCGGAACGGTCCGAACCGCTCGACGAGCCGCGAGCCGCCGCGCGAGAGCTCGCTCGTGAAGCGCCGTCCGGCGAAGTCGCGCGTCCAGCGCTCCACGCCGTCGCGCTCCGCGAACGCGACGTGCAGGGCGTGCTCGCCCGCGGCGGGGAAGCGGAACAGGGCGGCGACGAGCCGCGCGAGCGGATGGGCGCCGCGCAGGACAACGGCGCGGCCGGAGGCGCCCCCGTCCCGGAGCACGCCGTGCAGGGCCGCGAGCGTGGGTGCGAGGCCGTCGAAACGCTCGCCCATGACGCGCCGGTAGAGCGGATCGGGCTGGGGGACCTCGACGGTCTCGTGCCGGACGGAGAGGGCCGCGAAGCCCGGGGCGAAGTCGGCGAGCGCGAGGCTCTCGCCCGCGTCCCGCGCGCCGGGCGCGACCCGGCCGGCGAGCACACGCTCCGCCAGGACGGCCGCCGCCAGCGTCGGGATCTCGGGCCCGTGCCCGTCCGCCGCGATCAGCGTCCAGCGCCGCTCGACGCGACGCCCGTCGGCCCACCCGAAGAGCCGCACGACCATGCCGGACCGGTCGGAGCCCCACCGGGCCGTCAGCCGCTGGACCGGCAGGAGGAAACGCGACAGCCGGCGCAGCGAGGGGACGAGTCCCCACCGGACCGGCCAGCTCGCCAGCCACAGGCCGACCGACTGGATCGCGAGCTCGGTCCCGGCCCGGAACACGACGGAGGGCCGGCCGGGCAGGCGGTCCGGCAGCAGGTCGAGATCCGGCACCTCCGCCAGCGCGACCCAGCGGCGGCCGAGCGAGGGTCCGTCCGAGAGCGCGAACCGCTCGCGCCGCAGCTCCTGCCAGCCGTGGCCGGCGACGACCCGCCGGCCGCGCCACAGGGCGACCGGCCGGCCGACATAGCCCAGGATGGCGGCCGCGACCGACGCGCCGGCCGTCGCCCGGTTGGAGGCGCTGATCGCGATCTCGACCGCGCTCACGCGCTCCAGGCCGGCCGCGAGATGCCGCACGACGGCGCCCGACAGCGCGGGCACGCTCGAGCAGCCGGAGAGCACGACGGTTCCGGCGGCGCGGGCGGCGGCGTCGAGCGCGCCGATGCCGGCCACGAAGTCGCGGGCGTCGGCGAGGTCGAGATAGGGGATCGCGGCCGCGACGCAGGCGGCGGGCACCCGGGCTTCGCTGCCCTGGAAGGGGCCCGCGGCGTCGATCACGAGGTCCGGCCCCACCGTCGCGAGGAGCGACGCGACGCCGGCGTCGCGATCCGCCCGGATCGGACGGCAGCCGGCGTGCCGGAGGCAGAAGGCGGCGGCCCGCGCGCGATGGCGGCCGGCGACCACGACGTCGTGGCCGGCCGCCGCGAGCCGGCGCGACAGCCGGCCGCCGAACCCGCCATAGCCGCCGAAGACGAGGATCGTGCTCATGGCCCCGCGGTCCCGGGCGAAGGCGGTCGCCTCTCCACCGTCAGGGCCGCCGGACGGTCAGGCCGTCGACGAAGATGTCGACCATGCGCTGCACGCTCTCCTGCCAGCCCGGCCGGTCCTGCAGGTAGCACATGCCCACGAGCGTCCTGACGACGTCCTCGGGACCGACGTCGCGGCGGATCTCGCCCGCCGCCACGGCCCGGTCGAGGAGCGCGC
Source organism: Methylorubrum extorquens (assembly GCA_019695455.1). Lineage (GTDB taxonomy): Bacteria > Pseudomonadota > Alphaproteobacteria > Rhizobiales > Beijerinckiaceae > Enterovirga > Enterovirga extorquens_A. The sequence continues at coordinate 25,467 of JAEUAC010000027.1, forward strand.
CGACCGCGGCCGTCAGGCGCTCGAAGCTGGAGCGCGTCAGCTCGGATTGTCCGTCGACCACCAGCGCGAGGGCCGCCACCATGCCCTTCTTCGTGGCCACGAACTCGACGTTGGCCCGCAGCCAGTGTCGGAGCGCATCCGTCGCGCTCGCCTCCTTCAGGAGGTCCTGCGCGAGGTCGGAGAGCTGCTGCACCTCGCGCCGGTAGACCGCCTCGAACAGTTCCTGCCGCGTCGGGAAATGGCGATAGAGCGTGCCGATGCCGACGCCGGCCGTGCGGGCGACCGTCTCGAGGCTCGCGTCCGGGCCGCCGGCGCTGAACACGGCCTTTGCGGCCGCCAGCACCCGCTCGCGGTTGCGGACCGCGTCCGCGCGCGGCTTGCGCGCCCCGACCGGCATGGCTCGTCCGCCCACGATCCCCACTCCCACTTGTCCCACTTGCAAACCGGAGGCGCCCTCCGTATCTAGCTTCCAGCCGTTCCAAACTGCCGGGACGCCGCCCGGCCGCCAGCCATGGCACGGACGTCGTCTGTTTTCGATCCCGTTCGCCGACGTCGCTCCCGACCGGCGGACAGCTCTGAGCGGAGCCCTGCATGAGCCTCACCGCCACCTTCACCGTGAACGGGGTCCGACGACAGGTTGACCTCCCCGACCCGCGCGTCACGCTGCTCGACCTGCTGCGCGAGCGGCTGGACCTCACCGGCACCAAGAAGGGCTGCGACCGCGGGCAATGCGGGGCCTGCACGATCCTGGTCAACGGGCGGCGCACCAATGCCTGCCTCGCGCTCGCGATCAGCCACGACGGCGCGGAGATCACGACCATCGAGGGGCTCGCGACGGACGGCGTCCTGCATCCCGTGCAGGAGGCGTTCATCGCCCATGACGGGTTCCAGTGCGGGTTCTGCACGCCCGGCCAGATCATGAGCGCGGTCGGCCTCATCGCCGAGGGCCAGGCGGGGATGGACCCGGAGCGGGTGCGCGAGGGCATGAGCGGCAACCTCTGCCGCTGCGGTGCCTATGCGGGGATCACGGAGGCCGTGCTGGACGCCCAGGCCCGGCTCGACGCGCAGGACCGGAGCCAGGCGGCATGAAGACCTTCGACTACGTCCGGCCCGCCTCCGTCGCCGAGGCCGTCGCGGCCGCGGCCGCGCCCGGCGCCGCCTTTCTCGCCGCGGGCACGAACCTGCTCGACCTCATGAAGGGCGGCATCGCCCGCCCCGACCGGCTCGTCGACGTGACGCGGCTGCCCGGGCTCGACCGCATCGAGCGGAGCCACGACGGCGGGTTCCGCATCGGCGCGACCGTCCGCAACGCGGACCTCGCCCACGACGCGGCCTTCGCCCGCGCCTGCCCGGCCGTGGCGGAGGCGCTGCTGTCCGGCGCGTCCGCCCAGCTGCGCAACGCCGCGACCACCGGCGGCAACCTCCTCCAGCGCACGCGCTGCCCGTATTTCTACGACACGGCCAGCGCCTGCAACAAGCGCGAGCCCGGCTCCGGCTGCGACGCGCGCGAGGGCGAGAACCGCCTCCACGCGGTGCTCGGCTGGAGCGACAGCTGCATCGCCACGAACCCGTCCGACCTCTGCGTGCCGCTCGTCGCCCTGGACGCGATCGTCGAGATCGAGGGCCGGGCCGGCCGGCGCGAGATCCCGCTCGAGGCGTTCCACCGCCTGCCGGGCGACGCGCCGGAGCGCGACAGCGTGCTCGAACCGGGCGACCTGATCGTCGCCGTCCGCGTCCCGGCCGAGGCGGCCGCCTTCGCCGGCCATGCGCGCTACCTGAAGGTCCGGGAGCGCACCTCCTACGCCTTCGCGGTCGTGTCCGCCGCGGCCGGCCTGCGGCTCGAGGGGGGCCGGATCGCCGAGGCCCGCATCGCGCTCGGGGGCGTCGCCCTGAAGCCGTGGCGCGCCCGGGAGGCCGAGGCGACGCTCGCCGGAGCTCCGGCCGGTCCCGAGGCGTTCCGCCGGGCCGCCGACGTCGCGCTGGCCGAGGCCCGGCCCTCGGGCGACAACGCCTTCAAGATCGAGCTCGCGCGCCGGATCGTGGTGCGCGCGCTGACGCTCGCGGCCGCCGGCACGCCCGACCGGGTCGCGGCGCTGCCCGCCTCCGCCTTCGCCGCATCGACCGGAGCCACCCTCCATGTCTGAGATCGCCCTCAACCAGGCGCCCGCCCATCTCCGGCAGGGCTCCAACATCGGCCAGCCGCTGACCCGCCGCGAGGGGATCCTCAAGGTGACCGGCGCCGCGACCTACGCGGCCGACAACAACCCGCCCGGGATGCTCTACGCCGTCCTCGCCGTGAGCAGCGTCGCGCGCGGCCGGGTGGCCTCGCTCGACGTGGCGGCCGCCAGGGCGCATCCGGGGATCGTCGACGTCATGACGCCCGGGAACCGCCCGGCGCTCGCCCAGGACCCGGACGCGAAGGACCATCCCTTCATGTTCCGCATGGAACTGCTGCAGAACGACCGGGTGCGCTACGCCAACCAGCCGATCGCGGTCGTGATCGGCGAGACGCTGGAGGCCGCGACCGAAGGCGCGACCCTCCTCGCGCCGACCTACGAGACCGAGACCGCCCGCACGGGGCTCGACGGCGGCGAGAGCTTCGCGCCGCCCGCCGTCGGCGTCGGCAATCCGGCCTCCGTGGACCGCGGCGACGTCGAGGCGGGCCTCGCGGCCGCGTCGCGCACGATCGACGCGACCTACGAGACGCCGGCGCAGTACCACAACGCCATGGAGCCGCACGCGATCGTGGCGTCCTGGACCGCGGACGGGCTGTCGATCGACACGCCGAGCCAGGGGCTCGCCATGGCGCAGGGGCGCATCGCCGGCCTCTTCGGCATCGCGCCGGACTCGATCCACATCCGGTCGCCCTATCTCGGCGGCGGGTTCGGCTCGAAGGGCCTGATCTCGGGCCCGCAGATCCTCGGCATCCTGGCCGCCAAGATGACGGGCCGGCCCGTGAAGCTCGTGCTGCGGCGCGAACAGATGTACGGGCCCGTCGGCCACCGGGCGCCCACGCGCCAGCGGCTGCGGCTCGGCGCGGATGCCGGAGGGGCGCTGACGGCGCTCGACCACCACACGAGGACGGCGTCGAGCACCTTCGACGACTTCTTCGAGCCCGCCTCCGACATCTCGCACACGCTCTACGCGAGCCCGAACCTCGCCACCTCGCACGAGGCGGTGCGGCTCGACACGGGCACGCCCCTCTTCATGCGGGCGCCCGGCGAGGCGACGGGGTCGATCGCCCTCGAGAGCGCCATCGACGAGATGGCGGAGGCCTGCGGCATGGACCCGCTCGCCTTCCGCCTGAGGAACTACGCCGACGCGGAGCCGATCTCGGGCAAGCCGTTCTCGTCGAAGGCGCTGCGCGAATGCTACCGGCAGGGCGCCGAGCGCTTCGGCTGGTCGGCGCGCCCGCTCGCGCCCCGGCAGATGCGCGACGAGGCGGGACTGCTCGTCGGCTGGGGCATGGGCACGGCGACCTTCCCGGCGCTGATGTTCGCGGCCGAGGCGCGCGCCGTCATCCGCCGCGACGGGACGGGTCTCATGGAGACGGGCGCCCACGACATGGGCCAGGGCGCCTGGACGGCGCTCGCCCAGATCGCGGCCGACGGGCTCGGCCTCGACATCGACCGCGTCGAGTTCAGGGCCGGCACCTCCGACCTGCCGGATGCGGGCATCGCCGGCGGCTCGGCCCATACGGCGACCGCCGGCACCGCGCTCCACAAGGCGGGCGAGGACGCGATCGCGAAGCTCGCGGCGCTGGCCCTCCGGGACGAGCGCTCGCCGCTCTACGGGGCCGGCAACGCGGGCGTCGTCGCCCGCGACGGTCGCCTGCACCGCCGCGACGACGAAAGCCGCAGCGAGAGCTACGCGGACATCCTGGCGCGGGCGGACGTCCCGTCCGTCGAGGGTCGCGGCAAGGGCGCGGCCGATCCGGCGGCGCAGGAGGCCTACGCCATGCACGCCCACGGCGCCGTGTTCGCGGAGGTGAAGGTCGATCCCGACCTCGGCCAGGTGCGGGCGACGCGGCTCGTCGGCGCCTTCGCCATCGGGCGGGTGATCAATCCCCGCATGGTGCGCAGCCAGATCTACGGCGGCATGATCTGGGGCGTGTCGTTCGCCCTGCACGAGAAGGCCATCGTCGACGCCCGCACGGGCCGGCCCATGAACCCGAACCTCGGCGAGTACCACATCCCCGTGAACGCCGACGTGCCGGCCCTCGAGGCGATCGTCGTCGACGAGCAGGACGCGCACGTGAACGCGCTCGGCATCAAGGCGTGGGCGAGATCGGCGTCACGGGGTCGGCGGGGGCCGTCGCCAACGCGATCTGGCACGCGACCGGGACGCGCGTCCGCGAGTTCCCGGTCACGCTGGACCGCCTGCTCGGCTGACGACCAGCCCGCCGGATGCGGCTCCCCCCTGGAGCCGGCGCCGCATCGGTGACAGGATGGATCCCGACCCATGACGAGGATCGGGAGCATCCCATGAGCGATGGCGGGCTGGACGCGAAGGCGCCGATCCGGACGGCGGACGAGCTTCGGCGGGAATACGGGCCCATCAACCCGCTCGCCGACAAGAAGGTGATGCCGTTCCTCGACACGTTCTGCCGGGACTTCATCGCGCTCTCGCCCTTCCTCGTCCTCGCCTCCAGCGACGGCGAGGGGCGGGCGGATGCGAGCCCGCGCGGCGACGCGCCCGGCTTCGTCGCCGTGCTCGACGACAGGACGCTCCTCATCCCCGACCGGCTCGGCAACAAGCGCGTCGATTCGTTCGGCAACATCCTGGCCGCGCCGGGCGTCGGCCTCATCTTCATGGTGCCGGGCATCAACGAGACGCTGCGCGTGAACGGCCGGGCCGCGATCACGCGGGACGCGGCCCTGCTGGCGCCGCTCGTCGCGGGCGGCAAGGTGCCGACCGTCGGCCTCCTCGTCCACGTGGACGAGACCTTCTTCCATTGCGGCAAGGCGCTGATGCGCTCGAAGCTCTGGGACGCGGGCGCGCAGGTCCCCCGCGACGCCTTCCCGACGCTCGGCCGCATCATCGCCGAGCAGACCGCCTCCATCGACGTCGCGACCGCCGAGAAGACCATGGAGGAGGCCTACCGGCTCCGCCTCTACTGAGGGCCGGTCAGGCGGACGCGGGCGCGGCCGACAGCTCGTCCAGGAGCCCGGCGGCGGCGTTTGAGCGGGGCGTCCACAGCCCGCGCCGGATCGCCTCCGCGAAGCGCTCCGCCATCTCGCGCAGCGCCGCCGGGTTCGCGCCGGCGAGGAAGTCGCGCACCGCGTCGTCGGCCAGGTAGGCGGCGAAGACCTGGTCGAAATGGTGGTCGCGCACGGCGTCCGTCGTCGCCGCGAAGCCGAACAGGTAGTCGAGCGTGGCGGCCATCTCGAAGGCGCCCTTGTAGCCGTGCCGCATGGCGCCCGCGATCCATTTCGGGTTGGCGGCCCGGCCGCGCACCACCCGGGCGATCTCCTCGCCGAGCGTGCGCGCCAGCGGCGTCTCCGGCCGGGAGGTGTCGAGATGGTAGATGCGGGGCGCCGCGCCCCGGGCGACCTCCACGGCGGCCGCGAGCCCGCCCATGAACTGGTAGTAGTCGTCCGAATCGAGCACGTCGTGCTCGCGGTTGTCCTGGGCCTGCACGACGGCCTCGACGCGGGCGAGGCTGCGCACGAGGCCGTCGCGCGCCTCCGCGCCGTCGAGGCCGCTCCCGTAGGCGAAGCCGCCCCAGGCGAGGTAGGCGTCCGCGAGGTCGCCGCGGCCGCTCCAGCCGCCCTCGTCGACGAGGGCCTGCAGGCCCGCCCCGTAGGCGCCGGGCTTGGAGCCGAAGACGCGGGTGCCGGCGAGGCGCGCGGCCACGTCGGCGCTCAGGCCCTCGGCCGCGAGGCGCGCCGAATCCGCCCGCGCGTGGGCCGCGAGCGGGTTGTCCTCGTCCGGCTCGGGGAGCGCCGCGATGGCCCGGACGGCCGTGTCGAAGAGGTCGACCTGGATCGGGAAGGCGTCGCGGAACAGGCCGGAGATGCGCAGCGTGACGTCCACGCGCGGGCGCCGCAGCTCGTCCGTGCGCATCACCTGGAAGCCCGTGACGCGGCCGGAACCGGGCTCCCAGACGGGCCGCGCCCCGATCAGGGCCAGCGCCTGCGCGACGTCGTCGCCGCCCGTGCGCATGTTGGCCGTGCCCCAGACGGAGAGCGCCACCGCGCGGGGCCACTCGCCCTCCTCCTGCCAATGGCGCTCGACCAGCCGCTCGGCCGCCTCCCGGCCCGTGCGCCAGGCGGTCTCGCTCGGCACCGCCCGCATGTCGACGGCGAAGAAGTTGCGCCCCGTCGGCAGCACGTCCGGCCGGCCGCGGGTCGGCGCTCCCGACGGGCCCGGCGGCACGAAGCGCCCGTCGAGCGCGCCCAGCACGCCGGCGATCTCCGCCGCCCCGCAGGCCGCGAGGCGCGGCCGCAGCACGGCCTCCACCCAGCCGAGGACCGCGCGCGTCCGGGTCCAGGCCGGGGGCGCGTCCATCGCGCCCGCGACGAGGGCCAGCGCCAGGTCCTCGATCCGCTCCACGGCGTCGCCCGCGAGCCGCCACGGCGCGGCCGACCGGGCGGCGAGGACGGGCGGGCGCGGGCCCGTCCAGGGCGCCGCGAGGTCGGGCCCGAGCGGATCGAAGCCGTCGAGGCCGAGATCGGCCGCGATCGCCCGGTGGAGGGACGCGTCCTCCGGGCGGAGCTCCGACCGCGGCAGGCGCAGGATCGCGACGATCAGCGGATCGCGGACGGCCGCCTCCGGATCGCGGCCGAAGACGTGCAGCCCGTCGCGGATCTGCATCTCCTTCAGGTCGCAGAGATGGGCGTCGATGCGGCGGAGCACCTCGCCCTCGTCCGTGTCCGGCCGGATGTCGAGGTCGGCGTCGAGCCGCAGCGCGCCGGCGCTCGCCGCGATCTCGCGACCGAGCCGCGCCGCGCGCGCCGGGTCGAGGTCGGAGGCGAGCGCGTATTCGTCCGCGAGCCGCTCGAGGAGCACGAGGTCGCCGTGCAGCTCGGCCCGGGCCAGCGGCGGCGTGAGGTGGTCGACGATCACGGCCGCCGTCCGGCGCTTGGCCTGCACGCCCTCCCCGGGATCGTTGACGATGAAGGGATAGACGTTCGGCAGCGGCCCGAGGATGGCGGCGGGGCCGCAGGCATCCGAGAGGCCGGCCGCCTTGCCGGGCAGCCATTCGAGGTTGCCGTGCTTGCCCACATGCACGACGGCGTGGGCGTCGAAGGCCGTGCGGAGCCAGAGGTAGAACGCGACGTAGCCGTGCGGCGGCGCGAGGTCCGGCGCGTGGTAGGTCTCCTTCGGGTCGATGTTGTAGCCGCGCGCCGGCTGCACGCCGATCGCGAGATGCCCGAAGACGTGGAGGCCGAGGCGGATCG